>JAPLUA010000342.1 GCA_026397855.1 Verrucomicrobiota bacterium
AGGCGATGAGCGCCCTGCTTGCCGAGCTAACCCAGAGCGCCTTCTGCCACCCTGAAACCGGTGCGCGGTTGATCTATGAACTCGCCTGACAGACAGCCCAAATGTGCCAACGCATTTTCCGCCCAGCTCAGGAAGTCTGAATTTATGTGTCCTCCAATTCCGGCGCAACCTGGACAGCCACCGCGGCCCCGCTGACCAATTGGCTGGCGCTGGCCTCTTCCGGGGATGGCACCAAGCTGGTCGCCGCCGTTTACGTCGGCGGAATCTATGTGTCCGCTAACTCCGGCACCACATGGACAAAGACCGCCGCCCCCTCGGGATACTGGTACTCCCTGGCCAGTTCCACGGACGGCAGCGGGCTCGCCGCCCTTCAAAACGGAGGTTATGTTTACATCTCCGCCGATTTCGGCGCATCATGGACCCGCGCAACGGCACCTTATGCAAACTGGACTTCGCTGGCTTGCTCGGCGGACGGCACCCGGCTGTTCGCGGCTTCCGGAAGCCAGGGGATTTGGGCCTCGTGGGATTCCGGGGCACACTGGCTGCAGACCGGCGCCTCGGTCGCCTCCGATTGGATGGCCTTGGCCTGCACCGCCAACGGGGACCAGGTGTTCGCCGCCGGGGACACAACCTCCATCTATTTCTTCAAGCCCTTCCTTGCCACCGGCGCTTCCGGCTATATCAGTGGCAGCCTCGGTTCAGCCATCGAACTCCAATACATCGGAAACGGCGCGTTTATCCCGCTCAGTTCCAGTGGAATGATCACGCCCAATTGAAGCACCAAAAGAATCAAAATGAAAACGCCTATGCCCAATATGAACAAATGTGGAATGCTCGCGCCCAAACCGTTGCTCTGTCTTGCCTTGCTGCAATTCGCCCTCTGCCTGCGGGCCCAGGCGCAGAGCTACAGTATTGACTGGTATAAAATCGCCGGCGGCGGCGGTGTTAGCACGAATGGCCAATACTCCCTCAGCGGCACCATCGGCCAGCCGGACGCCGGCGGGCAGATGACCAACGGGCAGTATTCCGTCACCGGCGGCTTCTGGGTCCTGCCCCAGGCGGTGCCGACGCCCGGCGCGCCCGCGATCAGCATCGCCCCGGCCACTCCCGGCTACGCCACCGTCTCCTGGTCGCCCGCCACTGCCGGGTTCGTCTTGCAGGAGAATCTCAACGTCGGCACGACCAATTGGGTGAACTCACCCAGCGCCGCCACCAACCCCGTCACGGTGCCAGCCACCCTGCCGGTGAAGTTTTACCGCCTGCACAAGCCCTGAGCCAAAAACGGCAATCGTGATCCACCGCGAAGAACCCGATGCGGCAAAGCCGCACCGAACCCAGACCATTATGAAAACCAAATGCCGCCGGAAACTCATGTACCTCACCGCGCTGCTCGCCCTTGCCGCAGGCGCGCTCAACCTCCATGCCCAGGGCACAGCCTTTACCTACCAGGGGCGGCTGAATGATGCCGGCAGCCCGGCGGCAGGAATTTACGATTTGCGATTTGCGATTTACGATGCGGCCAGCGGCGGCGCGCAGCAGGGCGGTTGGCTCACCAGTTCCGCAACCGCCGTGAGCAACGGGCTATTCACGGTGGCGCTGGACTTTGGGCCCGGGGTGTTCACCGGTGCGGGCCGCTGGCTGGAGATCGGCGTGCGGACCAACGGCAGCGGGACCTTTGCCACGCTGACGCCGCGGCAGCCCATCATGCCGGCTCCCTATGCCATGTATTCCGCCAATGCCGGCAGCGCCGCGGCCGCCTCGACGGCGGGCAGCGTGCCGGCCGCAGGCATCGGTGCCGGCACGGCCAACATCAGCATTACCGGCTCCGCCTTGATCGCCAGTTACGCCAGCATGGCGTCGTCGGCTTACACGGCCGATACCGCGACCAACCTGGTCGGCAAGGTCTCCGACGCCCAGTTGCCGGCCAACGCCGCCCGGCTCGCCGGCACCAATCTCTTTACCGGCACCAACGCGTTCACCGGCATCCTCATCGCCACGAACCCGGCCAATAGAATCGCCGGCGCCTTTACCGGCAACGGCACGGGGCTGACCAATATCAGCGCGCTGACCGCCGTCAATGCCACCAACCTGATCGGGAGCGTGACCGACGCGCAGTTGCCAGCCAATGCCGCTCGCCTGGCCGGCACCAACGTGTTCACGGCCACCAACGTGTTCACGGGCATCCTGATTGCCACAAACCCGGCCAACCAGTTCGGGACTATCGCCGACGCCCAGTTGCCGGCCACTGCCGCCCGCCTGGCCGGCACCAACCTCTTTACCGGCACCAACGCATTCACCGGCATTGTCATCGCCACGAACCCGGCCAATAGAATCGCCGGCACCTTTACCGGCAACGGCACGGGGCTGACAAACCTGAACGCCGTGGCCCTGGCGGCCGGCAGCATCACCGCGGACAAGCTTGCCCCAGGCGCAGTTACTTACCTGGGCGCGCCGGACGGCTCCCCCACCAACGCCCTGCAGGTGGGCCCCAACGGGCTCGTCGGCATCGGCACAGCCGCCCCAGCCGCGGGATTGCAGATCACCTCGGGAGCCGCCATCACCACGGCCACCGTGCTGTTCCAGGTGCAGGACGGCGCCGGGGCTTACACGAACCTCGCCGGGGCCTCGATGGCAGCGGTATCGGGCAACTTGCTCGCGGTCAGCAGTTACACCGACGGCGCGGTGACGCTGGTCGACATCGGCAATCCTTCTTCGCCGGTGCTTTCTGCCCAGATATGGGATGGAACCGGCGCCTTCACCAACCTCGCCGGGGCGTCGGGCCTGGCCTGGACGGGGCCAAACCTGGTGGTTGCGGCAGCCGGGGACAATGCCGTAACGATTATCTCGGCTGCCAACCCGGCCAGCCCGGTAAAGCTCGCCGCGTTGCGGGACGGAGTCAACGGCTGGAACGATCTGAATGGCGCGCGGGCCGTCGCGATCTCCGGCAACCTGCTGGCCATTGGCGCCGTTACTGACAGCGCAGTGACGCTGGCGGACATCTCGAATCCCGCCGCACCCGTCCTGCGCGGGCTGATCAAGGACGGCTTCAACGGGTTTACCAACCTGGCCGGGGCCTAGTCGGTGGCCCTTTCCGGCGCCATTTTGGCCATCGGCGCCAATTCGGACAACGCGGTGACCCTGGTGAACGTCGCCGACTCGGCCAATCCCCAGAAGCTGGCGGTGCTGCGCCAGAATGCCGGGGGCTACACCAACCTTGACGGCATCTCCTCCGTGGCCATTTCCGGCAATCTGCTGGCCATTGCAGCTTATAATTCCAGCGCGGTGACCCTGGTGAACATCAGCAACCCCGCCATCCCGGTGAAGCTGGCGGAGTTGCGGGACGGGCTGGACGGCTACCTGCTGCGCAGCGCCTCCTCCGTGGCTTTCTCCGGAAATCTCCTGGCCATCACCGCCTCCAGTTCCGGGGCGGTAACGCTGGTGGATGTGACCACCCCTTCCAACCCGGTGCTGCTGGCCACGGCGAAGAATGGCGTCAATGGCGCTAACCTGCTGACCGGCGCAAGAGCGGCAGCATTTGCCGGCACCAACCTGGTGGTGACCGCCAGCAGCGACAGCGCCTTCACCATCCTCGGAATCGGAATGCAGCAGGCAGGCCTATCGAGCGCCGGCTGGGTGGGAATCGGAACAACCCTTCCCGTCGCGCCGTTGCATGTCGTCGGCAGCGTGGTAGTGGAAGACGCCGACCTGTTCGACGTGAACGCCGCGCGCATCGAGCTGGGGACCGGTGCAAGCGCCGTGGGCGATTCGGCCACCGCGCTCGGCCACCGCGCTCGGCTACAGCGCGACCGCCAGCGACTTTGGGGCAATCGCCCTCGGCTGCAGCACGATCGCCGATGGACTTTCTTCCACGGCGCTGGGTTTCAACTCGTGGGCCACCAGCGATTATTCCATCGCGCTGGGCTTCCAGGCGATGGCCCGCGGCTATTCCTCGATTGCGCTAGGCATGAACCCAACGGCCAGTGGTGCTTGCTCGATCGCACTAGGCAACTCCGCCAGCGCGGAGAGCCGCTACAGCATTGCGCTGGGCGATCAAGCCAGAGCCAAAGAAGACAGTTCTGTTGCGCTGGGTGAATCCGCACAGGCTGCGGCTATCGGCGCTACGGCGCTGGGCGGGAGCGCCGCTGCCGCCACCAATTATTCCACCGCGCTGGGCTTCTACGCCCGCGCTGAGGGCGAAGAATCTACCGCGCTGGGTCATCAGGCCCAAGCCACCAACACCGGCTCCTTCGTCTGGGCGGACAGCCAGAATGTCGATTTCTACTCCCAGGGGGATGACACCTTCAACCTTCGCGCCCGCGGCGGGGTGCGCCTGAGCAGTGCCACCTCCCTGTTCTTCGGCAGTGCCATCCGGCAGATGATCAACCTGTATAGCACCAATTACGCGATCGGGGTCCAGAATTTCACCCACTACAGCCGGACGGACGATACCGGCAGCTTCTCCTGGTACCGCGGCGGCTTCCACACCAACGCCGCCAACGACCCAGGCCCCGGCGGCGTGGAGATGATGCGCTTGAGCTCCGGCGGCTTGCGCGTCAACGGCACCTTCGTCAGCGCCTCCGACCGCAACCTCAAGGAAAACATCCAGCCGGTTGATCCGCGCGCCGTGCTCGAAAAGGTGGCGGCCCTGCCGGTCAGCGAATGGAATTACAAAACCGGCCCCGGCGTGCAGCACCTCGGCCCGATGGCCCAGGACTTCAAAGCGGCCTTCGGCCTCGGCGATTCGGACACGGGCATCGCCAGCGTGGACGCCGACGGCGTCGCCATCGCTGCCATCCAGGGGCTGAATGTGAAAATGGAAAGCGGAAAGCAGGAAGCAGCAACGCGCATGGAGAAGATCGAGGCCGAGAATGCGGAGTTGAAGCAACGGCTGGAGAAGCTGGAGCGATTGCTCACCGGGATGTCGCGCGGTCCGGCCGGGGAGAAAGAATAGCCCCCGCGTTCGCAGCAATCCTCATTATTGCCCTGGCATCCGGCCAATCGGGTTTCAGCAAGGGAAAAGCTGTCCAGGTCACACATCTTCAACGGGGAAGGGGCTGGAGTTACTGAGGAGTCCCTGGCATACAACACACCAAGAACTGCGGAAGCTTCTCCCTCTCCTCCCCCGAGGGAGGAGAGGGCCAGGGAGAGGAGGCCCATCCAACCACACTGCCTTCCAGCCCGCCTATTGCATGTTTTCAGCATGTCAGCTTTTCAGCTTTTTTCCCCCGCAGTCCCGTAGTCCCTCCCCTCCCCAATTCGTGTAAAATCCGTGAAATTCGTGTCCATCCCCTCCCCCTTTCAGCATTTCAGCCTTTCCCCCCCGCCCCCCCGCCCCCTGATTACCCGCCCAGGCACCTGTCAGCCGCAACAGCAATCTTGATGGATTCTCCGGCGCGGGTACCATGGGCTGACCAATGAACCTTGTTGTCCTCGATGGATTCACCCTGAACCCCGGCGACCTGAGCTGGGCCGGTCTCAAGTCGCTAGGCCCATGCGCAATCCATGATCGCACCCCCCCAGCCGATCTGTTGGCCCGCGCCGCCGAAGCCGAGATTCTTCTGACCAACAAAACCCCGTTGGCCCACGACACCATCCAGCGCCTTCCTCGCCACCAATACACCGGCGTCCTGGCCACCGGCACCAA
>JAPLUA010000601.1 GCA_026397855.1 Verrucomicrobiota bacterium
ATCGAGCGCTCCCATAGGCTGCTCGGCCGATGGCGGCGCAGGCATCCCGCCGCGCTCCGTGCCGTAGCGCCTACGAAACACATCGTTCATGCTCGGATCCGCGCCCGGCATTGGCCCGCCGGCAGCGCCAGGGGCGCCGCCCGCATCCCCCTCCGCCCTGGGAGCCGCCGTGACCATCTGCTCAACCCACACGCCCACATCGGTCCGCATGCTGACCTTGATGGCATCCTCGACATGGATGAGCGCCTGGCGCACCTGGGTCAGAACGTCCGCCCAGTAATAGCGGTCCTTCATCCAGGTCTCGATCTGACTTACGTCCTGCTGAACCTTCTTCAGCTCGGTTCCATAAACCTTTTTGAATTGAACCTGCTTGACCTCCTCGGGCGCCACCTTCTCCTTCGCCTTGGTCAACTCCTCGTTCTTTACGGCCGCCAGCTTGTCAAACAGGAATCCCATGGCCCAGATCACCAACACCATGCTGAAGACGGAGGCGATGAAATAGGGCTTCTTCTGGTTGAAGCTCTGCCATTTGAGCGTGCTGTCCGGCATCAGGTTCAGCTCGACCGGGCAGCGTGCCAGGTTGCGCAGCCCCAAGCCGATCACTTCGCCGAGGGAATGGGCCACCCGGGCCAGTTCCTCGAGGTTGATCGCCGGATCAATCTGCACGTTTCGCAGCGGGTTGAAATACTCGACCGGCACATTCAGTTTTTCAGCAAAGAACTGCGCCGTGTAGGGCATCACGGAGGCGCCGCCGGACAGGAAAAGCCGCTGCGGCGCCGATCCGCCCTGCTGCCCGCGGTAAAACTGCATCGTCTGGTTCACCTGGATGTGCAGCCGCGTCATGAACTGCCGGGCGATCTTGGAAATCGCCGCCTGGTGCGCATTCTCGGGCTCTTCGTAGGCACCGCCCAGGCTCACAAACCCTTCCTCAATCTTCAGCTTCTCCGCGTTGTCCCACTTCAGCTTCGATTCGTTCGCGAAGTCCTGCGTGATCGAATTGGCCCCGAGGTTGATGCTGCGGGAGAAGACCTTGCCTTTTTCAAAGAACAGGAGGTTGCTGGTCTTGGCCCCGATGTCCAATAGCATCGTGCAGTCTTCCAAATCCCCGTAATTGTAGCGGAAGGCATTGCAGATCGCCGCGGACGACACATCGCACATCTGCAGGCGCAGGCCCGAATTCTCGGTCACCCGGAACAGGCCCTCGACAATGTCGGCCTTGATGGCCACCAGCAGCACTTCCAGTTCGCCGCCGGGAGTCGAGCCGAGGATCTGGTAATCCCACACGACCTCCTCCAGCGGAAACGGCACATTCTGCTGCGCCTCGTACTGGATCATCTGCGTCACCTTGTTGGCATCCACCGGCGGCAGCTTGACGAACTTGGAGAAGACATGAAAGCCGGGCGCGCAGACGTTCACGTTCCGGGCTTTGATCCCCTTCTCGGCAAGCATCCCTTGCAGCGCGCTCTGGACCACCGCTTCCCGTGCGGAGTCCTGCGCCCCTTCGGCGCCCAGCGACTTGAGCCCGTATTGCTTGAGCCGCAACCCGCCCGCCTCATTGACCTCAAACTCGGCGAGCTTGAGGCTCCCCGCGCCAAAATCAACTGCGAGAAATGATTTCGTGTTCAGCATTTACTGTTATGGCTTTCGGCCATTAAAACTCTTGCTGCCCGCATTCACTATATGCGGGCAGCCAACGGTGAATTATAGAAAACCCAACAGCGGGTCAAATATAAAGATAAAAAAAGCTGTCGTGCCCGGGAATAAGCATGATGAGACAACACGCCGGATCCAGGTATTTGGTTGATGCATCATGCTGCACAGTTTCATGATCAATCTCCATTCTGCATCAGGAAACGTGCCAACGCCATTTAACAGGGGTTTCCGGGCCAATACTGCTCCTGACCCGGGTGAATCTCACGCAAAATGCGTGCGCTTCGCGCATTCTCACAGTTTTATCCGTAGTCCCAATTCTGCCAAGGGGCCACGCGGGCTTTTCTCCGCGCTCTTCGCAACTGCTATGCCCCGATTTGATTGCAGGCTGCGTCTGCGTTTAAGCCCGGTTTGCTTATGGCTGCGACTTTGCCGTGTGTGCCATCTTTGTTGTCAGATGAATTGCCGAGTACAGGATGGCAAGGCTCCTGGCCCGTAGCCCCTCAGGAATCACAGCAGGAGTGACCTACGGTGTTTATAGGGTGAGCATACGGCGTGTATACGGTGTTTATGGCTGGAAAATATACTTCGAGTGGCTACTGGAGTAGAAACGGCCTATTGGTGCACAAAACGCTGTCGGTAACGTTACCGCTTACGATATCAGGCCGGTTTTAGGTAAACCAGCGCACTTATCGCCTGTTGTCCCTTCGGGAGAAGGTTGCCTCCTGGGCTTCGGGTCAGACTTTTTGCCGGAAGTAGTCAATGGTCTTCACCAGGCCCTCCGAGAGCGGCACTTTGGGGGCCCACTTGAGGTACCGAGTGGCCCGGGTAATGTCAGGCCGACGCTGCTTCGGGTCGTCCTGGGGCAAGGGTTTGAAGACGAGCTTGCTGCCTGATCCGGTGGCCCCGATGATGGTGCGGGCGAAGTCGAGCATGGTCATTTCCACCGGGTTGCCGATGTTCACCGGCTCAGAGTAGCTGCTCATCATCAGGCGGTAGATGCCTTCGATCAGGTCGGACACATAGCAGAAGCTGCGGGTCTGTTTGCCCCGGCCAAAGATGGTTACGGGCTGGCCTTTGAGGGCCTGGCTGATGAAAGCGGGCACCACGCGGCCATCGTGCAGTCGCATGCGCGGGCCGTAGGTATTGAAGATGCGCACAATGCGGGTCTGGACCCCGTGCTCCTGGCGGTAGGCCATGGTCAGCGCCTCGGCAAACCGCTTGGCCTCGTCATAGCAGCCGCGCGGGCCGATGGGGTTGACGTTGCCCCAGTAATCTTCGGTCTGCGGATGAACCAGAGGGTCGCCATAGACCTCCGAGGTGGAGGCGAGGAGGAACCGCGCTTTCTTGTTCTTCGCCAGGCCAAGCGCCTTGTGCGTGCCGAGCGAGCCGACCTTCAAGGTCTGGATCGGCAGCTCCAGGTAATCTATGGGGCTGGCCGGGGACGCAAAGTGCCAGACATAATCCACCGGCCCCTCCAGGAAGATGAACTCGGTCACATCCTGCTGGATGAACTTGAAGTTGGGATTTCCCCCCAGGTGCGAGATGTTATCCACCCTGCCGGTGACGAAATTGTCAATGCCGATGACCTTGTGCCCCCGGCCCAGGAGCAGGTCCGACAGGTGCGATCCGAGGAATCCGGCCGCACCGGTGACGACGGAGGTGGGCTGCGCCGGTTGGTTTTTCAGTTTCTTGCTCATCGGTTGTCTATTCTATATGGGTTTTTGGTTCTCACAACCCGGCGCTCGTGTTTACTTGGCGCCGGTTCCCTTCAGGACGACGGGCACGGTCCGCGAGAGAATCCTGATGTCCAGCCACAGCGACCAGTTGTCAATATACTCCAGGTCCATCCGCACCCATTCCTGAAAATCGGTCACCGCGCTCCGCCCGCTCACCTGCCACAGGCACGTCAGCCCGGGCTTCATGCTCAGCCGCCGCCGATGCGCCACATCATCAAATCGCCTCACCTCGTCCAACGGCAGCGGCCGCGG
>JAPLUA010000412.1 GCA_026397855.1 Verrucomicrobiota bacterium
CTTGAGCGGGGTCACGGCCATTGCGGCTGGATGGTATCATACCGTGGTGCTGGTTGGTGGTGCCACGCCCTAGCCCGCTCAAACTGACAGTCAAAGCCCTTCTCACCCTGGGTGGAGACCCGCTGATGCGAACCTGCATTCTTCTATTGGCCCTCCTGCTGACGGGCTGCGAGAGCCGCGATGGCTACTTCGGCCGCGTAAAGAAGCCCACCGCGCGCCACCCGATTCTGTTCCTGCCCGATGGAGCGACGGCAGGCCCATCACCGCTCACGACTTTGTGTGCTCCGAATTGATTCCGTTTAGCATGGTCCCTTTGGTCGGGCATGTTCTCTGCTTAAATAGTGTCAGTGCGGCACCGGCCTGTTGATGGGCATTCAGTGCCGCCTCCCATCCAAACCGCTATTCCCATATCTCCCGCCGCCTGGTCCAGACGCCCCCGATTATAATAGTATTTGCCGCCTGAGCCGAAGCGAGGCACGTTAGTGACAAGGCTGCGGGAGCATGGGGTGACCCCTCTCCCCGGCCCTCTCCCCTTCTGAAGGGAGAGGGGGAATCCTCTGCAGCCTTTTGTGTAGTGCAATGCCGGGGACTATCAGTAAATTGCGTCAGAAGGGCGCTTCTGGGTGACCGGGCGCTTTGGCGAGTTACGAGCAGGCAGAGAAAGAACAACTATGGCCCAGGCAATCATGGATCCGGAGCAGGTGCGGCGTTTTGCCGAGGAGCTCAAGCGCTTCAACACCGACATGCAGGACAAGCTCATGGCGCTGCAGGCGCGCTTTGCGGCGCTGGGCGACACCTGGCAGGACCAGGAGCACAGCAAGTTCGTGGAGGAGTTCAAGCAGACCATCAAGGCGCTCAAGAAGTTCATCGAGGTCTCCAACCACCACACCCCTTACCTCCTGCGCAAGGCCCAGCGCATCGAGGAGTACCTGAACCAGCGCTAGCGCCATGCCGGAACGAGCCCACGTCAGTTCGATTGATGAGCTGGAGGCCTTCCGCTCCGCCTTGATCATTTACCTGAGCAAGGCCCGCCCGACGCTGGACGAGGTCAGCTCCGAGGTCATGCGCACCCGGGTCTGGCTGGATGACGAGCAGCGCGTGCATTGGGAGAATGAGTTTCGGCGCCGCACCCGGGCGCTGCAGGAGGCGCAGGCGGCGCTGTTCAGCGCCCGGCTTTCCACGTTCCGGGAGGAGAGCTCCGCGGAGCAGATGGCGGTCCACCGGGCCAAGCGCGCCTTTGACGACGCCGAGACCAAGCTGCGGGTGATCCGGAAGTGGGGCCGTGATTACGACAACCGCGTCGAGCCGCTGCTGAAGCAGATGGAGAAGCTGCAGACCGTCCTGGCGCATGACATGACCCATGCGATCGCCTTCCTGACCCAGGCGATCAGCACGCTGCACGCCTACGCCGGGATCGCCCCGCCAACCGCCGCCCCGTCATCGGCATCCCGGGACAGCGTCCAACCCGCAGGCGGGGCAGATCCAACCCCATGAAATCGAGCGGAAACAAGCTGACGGCGATCACGCGGGAGCTGTGGGCCCAGTGGCAGCGGACCAAGGGATCGTGGCACGACGCGCGCAGCCAGGAGTTCGAGCGCAGGTACCTGGAAGAATTGATGACCAGCGTGAGCCGGACTGTTACAGTCATGGAGCAACTGGACAAACTTGTAACGAAAGTCAGGAAGGACTGTGAGTAACAATCTGGGAGTGGGCAAGACCCTCGAACTGCTGGACCGCCTGCGAAGCGCGGCTCGCGAGCTTGGCGCGCGCGGGGACAAGCTGAACCAGGAGCATCAGGCCTGGGCCAGCCGCGAACGACGGCAGCGCGAAGCCGCTGCCGCCGAGCAGGCCAGGCAGTTGGCCGCCGCCATCGCCGAGGCCGAGTCCGTCTATGCGTCGGCCCGGGAAGCCGCCACGACAAAGTTCGAGGAGCGCAAGGCCCTCATCGGCCGGGCCTACCAGGCCAGCAAGGAAAAGTGCGTCCAGCAGATTGAGGACCAGACCGGCGCCCGCAAATACGAGCTCCAGAAGCGCATGCTCCAGGCCGAGCGCGATCGTGACACCGGCCTGGCCAACGCCGCCGCCGCCCTGCGGGATTTCAAGGCCGCCCTCGCCGCCGAGCAGGAGGCCCTGGCGCAGCTCGAAACCGTCGCGCACACCTCCTTCAACGGACATCGGGCGCTCTTGCGCCTCCTTGCCGTCCCGGGCGAAGCAGCCGCCCCCGGCCCGGCGCGGGATGAGAACCCGATGCTGGCAGAACTGCAGGCGCTGCTCGGCAGAATCCGCGGCGACCTGGAGCGGTTCCAGAAGTTCCCGCTGCTTCGCCTGTTCAAGTACTGGCCCGCCTGGGCCCTGGGCATCCTCTGCGAAATACCGATCGTGCTGCAGCAGTTCGGATGCAGCGCCGCCTCCGGGTGGAAGGCCGGCTGGGCTGTCGCGGGCAGCCTGGCGGTGCTGTTCGGCTTGCGCTATTGGGCCCGGCGCGGCGCCGGGCCGCTGGCCGGCGCCATTGCCGGGGCCCTCTCCAAAGCGCGCCGGCTGCACGACGCCGCCCATGAAAGGTCCGAAGCCCACTGCCAGGAGGAGCTGGAGCGCGTCCGGGAAGAGTTCAAAGCCGTCACCTGGGCCGCAGACCAGGAGCTGAAGCAAACCGTGGCCCGCGCAGGGGAGCTGCGGATCGCCTGCCGGATGGAATACGACGGCAAGGGATTCCGGATCCTGGAAACGAACGAGCGGCTCCACCGGGCGAGGCTGGACCGGCTCGATCGCAATCACGCGGGCACCGCCGATCACCTGAAGCAGGTGGCGGAGGTGCGCCGGGCCGCGGAGGCGGAGGCGAGCGCGAAGAAGGATCAGAAGGTCACCGCCGACTGCGAGGCCCAGTGGCAGGCGATTGAGGCTGAATGGAACAGCCGGATCCGGCCGATCTACGACGCCATGGACGCTGCGAACGCCCAGGCTGAGAAGCTGTTCCCTCCCTGGCAGCCCCGGATCCTGGAAACCTGGGCCCCGCCGCCGCAGTTCGCCGCTGCTGCGAAGTTCGCCCGGCTCGATGTCGAGGTCGGGAAGCTCTGCGAAATAGCCGATTGGAACAAGCGCCTGGC
>JAPLUA010000648.1 GCA_026397855.1 Verrucomicrobiota bacterium
ACTGGATCGTCGCCACCGGCGCGAACCTGTACCACGACATGCACTTCGCCCTGAACCTCCCCCTGCACGTCGGCACGCACCTGGTGGACGACACGGACCTGCGCCGCAACGACGTCGTCCGCATCTACGACGTGCTGCTGGGCTACAGCGATTGCCTGATGGCCACCGACGAAATCCTCCGCGACATCCTCATCCAGCCCGAGTTCCAGAAAGAGATGGGCACCGCCGAGCTGCATTACCTCATCGGCAAATACTGCGCCGAATGGGAACGCAAGGCCGGCCTCAAGGATGTCTCCGTCCTCGCCGCTGCCTACCGCGCCGGCGTGCCGTGCTACACCTCCTCGCCCGGCGACTCGACCATCGGCATGAACGTGGCCGGCGTTGAGCTGCGCGGCAACAAGCTGCGCCTCAACCCCTCCATTGACGTCAACGAAACCACGGCCTTTGTGCTCGCGGCCAAGCGGGGCGGCGGCAAGAGCGCAGTGGTGCTGTGGGGTGGCGGCAGCCCGAAGAACTTCATGCTCCAGACCGAGCCGCAGATCCAGGAAGTCCTGCGCATCAAGGAATACGGCCAGGATTACTTCCTCCAGATCACCGACGCACGCCCGGACACCGGCGGCCTCTCGGGCGCCACGCCCAGCGAAGCCGTGAGCTGGGGCAAGGTGGATCCGGACCGCCTGCCCGACGCCGTGGTCTGCTACACCGATACCACCATCGCGATGCCGCTGCTGACGCACTACGCGCTCTCCCGCCACAAGCCGCGCAAGCTCAAGCGCCTCTACGACCACCGCGACCGGGTGATCAAGGCGCTGACCAAGGAATACTTCACGCACACGAAGGTGAAGATGATTGACGGCAGCGAGCCCGTCCTGGACTGATCTATTCTTGATCTGTGATTACGAGCGGCGGTCGCGCAAGCGCCCGCCGCTTTCGTTTTCTGGGACTTGCCAAGGCCGGTGCCGGAGCTTAAGTTAGCTCGCATGAGTACGGTCGCAGAAATTGAGTCCGCCATCGAAAGGCTTCAGTCGTCGGAAGTGGCCGAACTGGCAGACTGGTTGAACGAATACCAGCAGATGATCCAGGCTTCGGGCGCTGTTTTTGCGATGTATGATTGCGAGGAAGACTCATGCAAAAAGCCTGCCGGGGGGAGCTGTGGATAATTGACCTGGGCATGGCCCAGAAACCCCGCCCCTGCCTGATTCTCAGCATCGATTACTTAGACCACGAACGAGCCGTCGTGACCTATGTTCCACGCACGACCAGCTTGCGCCGCACCCGCTTCGAGGTGCCACACAACATGAGGGGCATGGAGCCGGGCGCATTTGATCCGCAGGGCATCGGAAGCGTTCCCGCCGTTAAGCTGGAGCGGCTTCTGGGGATAGTCGAGCCAGAGGCCATTTGCAGGGTCGAGGCGGCACTGAAGCTTTGGCTTGCCCTGTGATGAATCATTACCCCTCGCCGAGCTATGTTGGGAGCCCCTGCAACATGAGACATCTCAACATCCTCCTCGCGTCGCTAGCCTTGGCGGCGAATATCAACTCGGCAGCCGGCGCGGCAAAATCGCTGGCGGTCAAAGCCACGAACCCGCTCCCCGAGGCGCGATCCAGCCAGACCATCGAGTTGTCAGCGAATGACCTCGCCCCCCTGGGCCAGAAGGACCTCGCGAAGATTCACGTCAGGGACGACGCCGGCAAGGAAGTCTTGTGCCAGGCGGTGGATACGGATTTCGACGCCTACCACCGGCCCGACGTGGTCATCTTCCAAGCCGACTTCGCGCCGGGCCAAACGCGGGCGTTCACGGTGTCGTCCGGCGCGCGGCAAGTGTATACGAAAGCCCAGTTCAAGGCGCACGGCCGGTTCGTGCGCGAACGCTTTGATGATTTTGCCTGGGAGAACGACCGGGTCGCCCACCGGATGTATGGCAAGGCGGTGGAGACCTGGGCGGGAGAATCCCTCACCAGCAGCACGGTGGACATCTGGTCCAAGCGCGTGCCGGGGATGGTGATTGATGAGTGGTACATGGTGGACAATTACCACGTGGACGCAGGAGAGGGCGCGGACTTCTACACGGCGGGCACCACCCGCGGCTGCGGTGGCAACGGCCTGTGGGCGGCAGACAAGCTCTGGGTATCAAAGAACTTCGTCAATTCACGCGTGCTGGCCAACGGCCCGATCCGCATCCTGTTTGAGCTGGTCTATGAGGCCTTTGACGTGAATGGGTCCCCGGTGGCGGAGACCAAGCGCATCGCCTTGGATGCGGGCCAGAACCTGAGCCACTTCCTGAGCACCTACCAACCGCAGGGCGCCGCTGGCCCGCTGACCTGCGCGATTGGCCTGAAGAAGGTTGTCGGCGAGCACAAGCAATTCGACGCCGGGCTCGGCTGGATGGCCATTTGGGAGAACATGGAGAAGAAACAGGGCATGCAAGGCCTGGCACTGATCGTGAACCCTAAGGACCTGCTCAAGGAAACCGGCGACGCGACGAACAACCTGCTCCTGGTGAAGGCCAGTCCGGCGAACACCGTTTCCTACTGGGCGGGCTTTGCCTGGGACAAGGCGGGGCTATGCGCCGATGAGGAAGCCTGGAAGGCTTACGTCGCGCAATTCGCGCGCGGGCTGCAATCGCCCATCGCGGTCACGGTGTCCGGCGAGTAGCCGGCTGTTCCGCGGTTGACCGGCTATTTCTGCGTGGAGATGTAGGCTTTGTACTTCTCAGCCACTTTGGCCTGCTGCTCATTGCCTTCGTGGAGGTAAAAGCGGTAGCGGAAGGTGATGCTCTTGCCCGCGGGCACCACCAGGTTGCCGGCCGCCTTGTCGGAGAGCTTCTCGAAATCGTGCTGGCCGAACGGGTTGGCGGCGAACAGGCCGTAATCCCGCACATGCCACCAGGTGGGGTGGCGCGGGTTGCCAGGATGGTCGAAGATGGCGACGCCGACCGTCTTGCCGTCCACCGGGCCGTAATAGTCGCACCACTCAGCCCTCTTGCCCCAGGTGTCGCCATCGCGCACGCCTTTGCTGTTAACAATGTGGCCCTGGCCAACCTTGCCTTTGAGCCGCATGGTCTCGGCCAGGCGAATCGCCATCGTGCCCTCCTTGGTGTCCCCCAGGGTCAGGTCACCATCGGCGGGCGTGAGCGTGATGTCAAAATCAACGATGCGCTCCGGGGCTGTGCCCGGGTTATAGATGCGCAAGGTGCGCTCATCCGTGCAGACCGGCTTGCCTTCCGCGGTCACCCACTTGTTGCGCGACTTGATCACCCCGAAATCCTTGCCGGACTTCACCTCGGTGAACCCCTCGTGCAGCGTCTTGCCGAAGTCCTTCTGCTCGGACCAGAAATCGCGTCCATTGATGGCGCCATGGGCAAACCAGAGCGAGCGATGATGGGGGTGGTCGTGATCCTCGTTCGGCAGATCTTTCATCGGCCAGTTGCGCGTCATGGCGACATCGCCCGGGCCGATGAGGGGATAGCAATAGGGCCGGGGCGTGTCCTTGAACACATACTCGGTGAAAAGCTGGCCGTTGATTTCAACACGCAGGCGGTCGGCCAGTTGGATGATCCG
>JAPLUA010000028.1 GCA_026397855.1 Verrucomicrobiota bacterium
CTGCTCCATCAGCTTTCCCGAGAGCCACGACACCCCGCGGTTGTGCGAGGAGATGCACGGCAACATCGCAGCCCTCAAGCAGCGCTACCTCTTTTCCGCGCTCTTCTCAGCGGGCGTTATGATGCCTATCGGCTTCGAATACGGCTTCCGCAAGCCGCTACATGTCATCCATACCACCCCGGCAGACTGGGAGCCGGCCAGCGTGGATCTTTCGCCATACATCACCAGTGTCAACGCCATCAAGCGGGACCACCCGGTGTTCAACGAGGAAAGCCTCACCAACATCCTGCCCTGTAGTAACCCCAACATTCTGCTGATGTGGAAGGCATCGGCGAAGCATAAGGACGAGGCTCTGCTGATCCTCAACAAGGACACGGGACAGCACCAGGAGTTCCGAACCGACCACTTCCGGCATTTCGTCCAAGCCGGCGCCCCGCTGCGCGATGTATCCCCGGAATACCCGCTCGAATACATTCACGAGCCGTTCCACTACGCCCTCCGGCCCGGACAGGGCATCGTGCTGGTCACGTCGCGAACCTGACCGGTGTCACCCGGCAGAGCCCACGCCCAGCTGGTAGCTTACGAAGCCTGAGCTTTCCAGCAACCTGAACGCCTGATCGCCGCGCCGCCAACTCACGGTGCGATGTAGATTTCGCCCTTGTCGAGGTGCTTGATGATCATATCAACCGTCCGATCAATGGCACCCAGGTTCTCCTGAATGACCTTCAGGGCATTGCGTCCCAGTTGCTCGCGGCGCTGCTCGCTGTCCAGGAGCCCGGCCAGGACTTTCTCCAACTCAGCCGCATCGAGCGCCTGCACCGCGCCATCCTGCGCCAGAAAGCTGCGGGCTATCTCCGCAAAGTTCTGCATGTTGGGGCCAAACACCATCGGCTTGCCCAGCGCGCCCGGCTCAATCGGGTTCTGGCCGCCCTGGGCGGTGAGGCTCTTGCCGACGAATATGACGGTGGCATGTTCGTAGAAATACTTCAGCTCGCCTGTCGTATTCACCAGCAGGCAATCAATCTCGCCGGGCGCAAAGCCTGAGTGAGCCGCGATCTCGCTGCGGAAGACGAATTTCACACCACGAGCGGCAAGCTCGCGGCCAACTTCCTGGCTGCGTTCAAAATGGCGGGGGACCAGCACAAGGAACAAATCCGGAAAGCGTTTCCGCAAGCGAACAAATTGCTCAGCGAGAATGGCTTCCTCGCCCGGGTGGGTGCTGCCCCCGAGAAGGATTCGAGCGCCGGGCGGCACGGCGAGCTGGCGTAACAGCCCCGGAACATCCAGCAAGCGCCGCTCGTCGAGCTTCGCCGCGTCAAATTTCAAGCTGCCGACAATGTGGATTGCCTCCGGGCGGCAACCCAGCTTGCGGAGCCTGGCGGCGTCCGACTCATTTTGCGCGCCGACGCCGGTGAAGAGGGCGAAAAGGGGTCTGAACAGAAAGCCGAACCTCTTGTAGCCGCGATAGGATCGCTCTGATAGTCGGGCGTTGACCAGGAAAACAGGACTTCCGTAATCATGTGCCCGCCAGAGAAAGTTGGGCCAGATTTCCGCTTCCACGAGCACGATGGCCTCGGGGCGGATGGTGTGCATGGCGCGGGAGACACAGGCGCGCCGGTCAATCGGGTAGTAGATCTTGCCGACGTGGGTGGGAAGTTTGCGGCGGAGCTCCCCCATGCCGGTGGTGGTGGTGGTGGAGACCACAATCTTCAGGTTCGGCAGGCGAGGCTCAAGGACGCGAATGAGCTGGGTGCAGACGTTGACTTCGCCCACGCTCACGGCGTGCATCCACAGGACATGCCGGTTGGTGATGGATTGCTTGAACTTGGTGTTGTATTTGCCGAAACGCTCTGAGAATCCTTTCCGCCAATTGCCCCGGCGCCGCATTCGCACAAAATAATATGGCGAAGACAGCGCGAAGAAGACCGTGAACAGGATGTTGTAAATGGTACGCACTCCGCTCTTCACTGACAAATACCGTATTTATTCTAGTAGATTCAGCCCAGCCTGCCAAAGCAAATCTGCGGCACCATGCCTGGCAGGGCGCGGCCAGTGACAAAGTAGTCGGAGTGCCGGCATTCTGCCGGCTTACGCCGCAGGAACCACCTACAACGCGACAATCTTACGCCCGGTCTTCTGCCAGGCAGGACGCAATCCCCGGTTCGTTCGCCGGTTCCGTTCAACAGCGCTAAGCCGGCAGAATGCCAACGCTCCGGGGGGTTGGGGACTCCTCGTCGGACGATGGCGTGTCTGGCAGGCGCCAAGGCACCTCGAATACTGTAACCGCAGCGCTGATGCCTTTGAGCTTTTGAGCCGGCAACGCCACGCAAGTGGCGGCCAAGGCGGGGTCGTCGCGCAGCAAATGCTCATACGTAGCCTGGCCAATGAAGATGCGTCCCCTCCCCGAGGCTGACTCCAGACGGCTGGCCAGGTTCACCTCCCGGCCAAAAACAGTGTAATTCTGCTGCTCAGCCTGCGAGCCCATCAAACCTACCGTGACCATGCCGGTGTTGATGCCGCTTCCCATTAACAGGATGGGCAACATGGGCCTGGGTGGCTGGCCAGCGGCAACACGGGCGAGGTTTTCCTGTTCGCGGCGTTTGTTCTCCTCCGCGCGATGCCGGTTCAGGTCATAGACGGCGCGCTGGGCGGCCACCGCCGCCTTGACACAGGCCAGCGCATGCTTTGGATTCGCCGCCGGAGCACCCCAGAACGACATCACACAATCGCCGATAAACTTGTCTAGTGTCCCATCCGCACGGATCACCGTATCAGCGACCAATCCGAGGTAGCGGTTGATGGTGTCAAGGGTCTCTCGCGCCTGCTCATCGAAGCAGGCCTCGGCCGCATCGCCCGTCAGGTTGTTCTTGCGCACATAATCCGCAACCTGCTCCTGGCTCGTGTCGGTCAATTCTGTAAAGCCCCGCACGTCGGCGAAAAGCACGGTAACCTGCCGGCGCGCCCCGCCGAAGGAAAGGTCTTCAGCCTGGAGCAGCTCATTTACAATCTTGGGAGAAACGATCCTGGAAAAGATGGATTTAACCCTTCGCCGTTCCGCCTGCTCAACCACGACGCGCCAGGTGACCAGGCACAGGTGCGTCATCAGCAAAGCGCCGAACACCGGGAGGACGAAGGGAATCCAGTAGCGGCTTTGCACATAGAGCACAACCCCAAGAAGGACATAGGCAACCACCAGAAGAAACACCATTCCGAAAGCCAGCAGGGCGCGCAATTCCCAGGTCAGAACCCCGGCCACGATTCCCAGCAGCACAATCAGGGCGAGTTCCAGCGCGAGTGGAGCGCGCCGGACAAACCGGCCCGTGATGATGGAGTTCGCCACATTCCAGTGCTCGCTGGCCAGCACCGTGTGATCGCTCAGCGGGGTAGCGCCAAGGTCGCTCAGGTTCCTGCCCGTGGCGGTCGAACCAACAACCACCAGCTTGCCTGCCCAGCGGTTTTCCAGGTTGTTGGTGATCCCTTTGAGCCGCTGGTAGTTTTGCAGCAGCAGATCTTGGATTGGGGCTGCAGCAAGCCTCGGATGACTGGGAGGCATGCACCAATCTATGTAGAAGAACCCGTCGGCATCCACCGGCACAACCCGTTCCACGCCGCCCTGGCCGTGCAGGGTAATCCGGCCATGCTTGAGATCAATCCGGGCTCTAGCCAGGTCGAGCTTCAATTCCTGCGCTCCCAGAACTATTCCCATGTGCCATACCCGCTCTTCCGTGAAGGGTTTGGCTTTTCGCTCCGTGCCCGGAGGGATCTTGTCGCCAACAAAATCCGCCAGATCAAAATTGCCATCTGCGTCGAGCGGGATGATGATTTCGTCGAGCCCGGGGCGGGGCAAAACGATCCGGCGCGGTTCGATGCGGGCATGATCCAACCGCACTCCGTAATCCGGATTCGCCTCCACCTGGGTGAAGGCGTAATGCCACCGCCGATAGATCTGAAATGCCCTTGTGCGGCGCAGAATCTCCGCCTGCTCAGTCACCACGTCGCCCGGAGCCAGTGCGCTGTTGACGAAAAGGGCAGGCGGTGGTGTGTTCGTCGTGGCGGCGATGATGACGTTTCCAGCCCGGCGCATTTGCGAGGCGAAGAACGCATCCGATTCCTGCAGTTCACCCCCGTCTGCCATCTGAACGGGCGGGTCGTAGGGGCGCAGCTCTGCAAAGATCACGTCTATGGCCACCGCCTTCGCCCCTTGAATCGCCAGTTCCTCGACAAGGCGTCCATAAACCTGCCGCGGCCAAAACAGAGAGAAATGGAACCCGAGCGATCCATCGAACATCCTGACGGCGCTCTGGTCGTTGATTTCCACGAAACCCAAGTTGGTTGCCACCAGCGGCTCAAACTTGAGGGCCTGGCGAACGCGGATGTCGTAGGTCATCTGCTCGAGGCGTTCGAGGAATCCGGGCTGCCACCACCGCAGCAGGCAAACCAGGGAGATGACCCCCAGCGCAATGAAAGCTGGCATGCGCTTATTGGGCTTCATCTTCATGAGATGGAAGGAAACAAAAAAGCCAGGGCAACACAAGGCTGCTCTGGCTTTGAAAGCCGATCGGCGCGCCTCTTACAGGCGCCTGATATCCAGACTTACTTGGGAGCGTAGGTCGAAGGAACGTTCTGCAAAGTCTGGTCAGAGGAGAAGGTGGTGGCCATCGGCGAGGTGATAATGGCAAGCAACTGGCTCGCAATCTTGGGCATTCCTTCCTTATCGGGATTGGACAGCGGCTGCAGCACCCCTGTTCGCACATCAAACTGCTGCTGGCTCATGACCGACTGGGTCTTGGAGTTGCCCGCAGCGTCAATAAACGACAGGTATATAGAACCCCGCAACACTTTAATGACGCCCTCGACGCTCATGTCATACACGGTTCCACGGATGGCAGCCACGCCGCTCGGGATCTTGACCTCGTATTTTGAAGCGGCGGTCATCTTCTTCACGCTTCCGAAGATATGGCCCGCTTGCAAATCCAGCTTTGTGTCCGTTACCACGTCGGCGCCCGTCGTGGTGGATACAAACTTGTCAATGGCCAGACGTGAATTCTCCCAGATCCTAACCATATTTTGCTCAGCGGTCGGCTGATAGGTCTGCACCTCGCCAACGATTGGCCGCGGAGCGGGCGTCTCGCTCGTGCCCATGACGAGATCAACTCGAGAATCAGCGCCTGTTTCAATGACGGTGCCTTCCTTGAGGCGGTCGCCGCGCTTGAGCGTCTGCCACGCGCCACTGCCTATTTTATAGCGAGCAGATCCCTTGATCCGCTCGACTTTGGCATTCTCCTGGATAGCCGATTCGGCAGTGAGAGTGGAAACCATCGCAAGCGCGATTCCGCACACGACCAAGCTGCTTACCAAACTTTGCATTCTTTTCATATTTAGTCCTGGAAAGAAAACTGCATCAATCTGTCGCAATTCTATCCCGCCGTAAACCATTGTCAACCGAATATTCTCGCTAATTTGCGACAGCAGCCTGGGGCTTATCAGTAAAACCCCACCTCGATAAAGCAGAAGTCAGGCCAAACTCAAATCAAGGGCGGTTTATTTTCGGCTCAGCCGCATTTGTGTTGCCAGCGCCTTCCATTAACCGGGCGTTGACGATTTGGAGATAGTTGCGTGATATGGGGTTGTCCTCCCATTGCAGCCGCAGCGAATACTCGAACCACGGCCGGGCGGCCGCGTAATTCTCCAACTGCACGTAGTGCAGGCCCATGCTGGCAAGGGTGAAGTACCCTTTCGGATCCAGTTCAACCGCCCGGTCAAAATAAGGCTCCGACTCCGCCGTCCGGTCCAGCCAGTCCAGGCACCAACCGTAACGCAAATAGCAATGGCTGCTCCACCGGTTCAGCTTAATGCCCCGATCAAACCATTCCATTGCCTGGCTTGCCAGTTCGGGGTAATTCTGCCCGCCCTCGGAGCTTTGAACGCGGAAAGCCTCTCCAATCGCGTAACAGGTTTCGGGATTCATCGGCTCAATTGCGAAAGCCTTCTTCAGCGATGCAACCCTCGCGGGCGAGAAGTTTGGCGCAGCTTCGGCCTGCCTCAGGCATAGGTATTCCCTGGCTTGAATCCATCCTTGGCTGCCCATATAAACAGCCCCCGCAGAAAGGACAAGGACGGCTGCCGGCCTGATCCAGGAGCCTGCCTTGACCCAGTATTGTTCCGTGGCAAAACGGGGGTGGCTGCTGAGCAGCGCCATGAGCGCGACTGTCAGGA
>JAPLUA010000543.1 GCA_026397855.1 Verrucomicrobiota bacterium
AAATGATGTCCTTAATCTCCTGCAGCTTGCTGTGGAGGGCGTCGTAAGTGGAGATGATCTGCTTGCTGTAGTCGTAAAGGACCTGACCTTCGCGGGTGAGGCGGAACTTCTTCTTGCTGCGCTCGATAAGAAGAGACTTGAAGAGGCGCTCGAGCGAGCTGATCTGCTGGCTGACGGCCGATTGCGTCACTTCATTGATCTGGGCAGCCTTGGTAAAGCTCTCGGTTTCCGCCAGGTCACAATAGACTTTAAGACTCTCAATTTGCATAAGCCAATTGAATACGGGATTTAACGAAACCCGTCAACTGGTGTTTGCATTTATTTTAAGCCCGTGCAGGGGGCCGGTACGCCTACTTGGCCCTTAAGGCCTGTTTGACTTTGAGGAGCAAATCCTGGCTGGTGAACGGCTTTTGCAGGTAGGTGCCGTCGTTTTCCTGGCCGGCCGGCCAGACGTAGCCGCTGGTGCAGATGATCCGGGTTTGCGGGGAGATCTGGCGGATGTGCTCGATGAGCTCCCGGCCGCTCATGGCCGGCATGACCAGATCGGTGATGACCAGGTCCACCTTCGGCTCCTTCTGGGCCAGGACATCGAGCGCTTTCTGGCCCCCGGTGGCGGTAATCACCCGATAGCCGTAGGAGGAGAGGATCGTTTGCCCCATCGTCAGCAGCAAATCCTCGTCATCCACCATCAGGATTGTCTGGTTGCCGGTCAGGTCGTCGGACGCCAGGCCCTCGTCATGGACAATCTTCTTTTCCGCAGGAAGGTAAACCCGCACCGAAGTGCCCGCGCCGGGCTGGCTCGAGATGGCTACCCCGCCTCCATGGTTGGTGACAATGCCATAGACCCAGGCCAGCCCGAGTCCGCGATGGGCCGGCCCTCGCTTGGTGGTGAAGAACGGCTCAAAGACGCGCGGCAGGACTTCCGCCTCGATGCCGCACCCGTTGTCGCTGATTTCCGCGCACACATAGGAGCCGGCGGCGAGCTGGACGTTGCGGTCCTGCGTCGGCTCGGCCAGCTCGATGTTCCGGGTCTGCAGCGTAATCCGCCCGTTTTCACGCAGGGCCTGGATGGAGTTATCGAGGATCTTGATGAAGGCCTGCTGCATCTTGGCCTCATCAAACTTTGCCGCAAACAGCTTCCGGTCAAACTGCAACGTCCACGCCGCTGTTTGAGGCCCGGCATTTTGCTGGAAGATCTCCACGCTCCGCTGCAGCAACGAATTGAGGTTTCCGGCCACCTGCGTGCGGACCTCCTTCTCTTGGCGGCTGAAGGTGCCGAGGTCATTTGCGATTTCAGCCGCCTTGGCCGCCGATTTTTCAACCTGGATGAGTGACGCCCGCCACGGATGCGCCGGCTCCATCTTGCTCAGGATGAGGGATGTGTGGCCGAGGATGCTCGTCAGCGCGTTGTTGAAATCCAGCGCCACTGTCCGCGCGAGCTGCAGTGCGCAATCCAGCTTCTGCTTATGCGCCGAACCGGCATCCGCCGGCTGGATCCTTGAATTCGGCGGGGTTTCGACCACCAATTGCAGCGCGAAATCCTTCCCGGCAGCCCCGGCGGAACTGCAAATCCCAACCAGATATCCGACCGTGCGACCGTCCCACGCCTTGAACTTGAGCGGAACGCTCGGCACCGGCGCCCCTTCCCAGTGGGCCAGGAACTGTTCGGCTGTGCGGCTGTTTTCCGGCGACCAAATGGCCGACAGTTTGGGTGCCTGGCCTTCGAGGGCGGGGCCGAAAAGCTTGCGGGCTGCCGGATTGGCATGGACGACCACTGCCGAGGCATTCACCAGCAGCGCTGGCCAGCCGGCATTCTCCAACCCAAAAGCGTGTTCAGACTTCATCCGCAGGGATTTCGAGTCGGCAGTCTATCACCACTCGTCGGCCGCTCAATCCGAATCTCCCGGGACCGCAAGGAAGGCGCCGGGCAGCAAATCGCCGACTGCGAACTCCCGGATAACATTCAAGTTGCGGCTATCCGCGACCCAAACGGCGGCGTGAGGGGCATATTCGGCCAGGAGTTGGCGGCAGGCGCCACAGGGCATCGGCCCGCCCGGCGCACGCGCCACCACGGCAATAGCCACGAAATTCTTTTTGCCGCTGATCAGGGCATTGAACAACGCCACGCGCTCGGCGCAGCAGGTCAGCCCGTAGCTGGCGCTTTCCACGTTGGCCCCGGGGATGATCCGGCCCGACCTAGTGAGGATCGCAGCCCCGACCTGGAATTTCGAATACGGGGCCACAGCCTTCTGCCGGGCCCTGGCGGCCGCCCGCACCAGGCCGCGCTTATCGGTTCTTTTCATACAACATGGCAAAGTTCTCAAGCACTTCCGCGGCCAAACTCTTGACCCGCTCGGCGGTCTCCAGCACCTCTGCGTGCGACAGCGTTCCCCGGCCCCGGCCCGCGGCCAGGTTTGTGATGCAGGACAGGGCGGCAACTTTCATTCCGCATTGCCTCGCCACCACGGTCTCGGGCACGGTGCTCATGCCGACCGCATCCGATCCCAGGCGCGCGAACGCGCGAATCTCCGCGGGAGTCTCGTAGCTCGGGCCGGATACGGCCAGGTAAACCCCCGCCCGCAGCTTCGTCCCGCACTTCTGGCCGGCCCGGCAAAGCAGGCGGCGCAATTCCTCGTCGTAGGCGCAGGTCAAATCCACGAAGCGCGGCAACCCGGGCAGCGGAGCCCCCCGCAGCGGATTGGCGCCCATGAGGTTGATGTGGTCGGTCACCACCATGAAATCGCCGGGGCGGAAGCTCCGGTTCACCCCGCCGGCGGCGTTGGTCAAAAGCAGGTCCCGGATCCCATACGCCGCAAGGGCGCGCACGGCAAATGTGACCCGCTCCATCGGGTGCCCTTCGTAGAAATGCGCCCGGCCGCTCATCACCATCACGGGGGTGCCGCCGAGGCTGCCCATCAGCAGTTGCCCCGCGTGGCCGCTCACCCCCACCGGCGGAAACCCGGGCAGGCTGCCGTAAGGAACCTCCGCCTCCACCTTCAGTCTGCTGAGCACGTGGTGAAAGCCGCTGCCCAGGACAATCGCCAGCGATGGCCGGAGCGGAGATAGCTTCTTCAGGCGCGCGGCGACGGCCTGGGGGGAGGGTTGTTGTTTGCTCATTTGTGCTCTATGCTGCTGCCGTAATTGATATTGTTGGTTATGGAATTGAACAACGACGAACTCCGCCGCTATGCCCGACACGTGATACTGCCCGAAGTGGGGCTGGCGGGGCAAAAGAAAATTCGCTCCACCAGCGTCCTTTGCGTTGGCGCGGGCGGGTTGGGCTCCCCCATCCTGCTCTACCTCGCCGCGGCGGGGATCGGCAGGCTGGGCATTGTGGATTTTGACGCCGTTGAATCGTCCAATCTCCAGCGCCAGGTTATTCACCGCACCGAGGATGTCGGCCGGCCGAAGACGCAATCCGCCCGGGAAGCCATCGGCCGCCTCAATCCCAACGTCGAGGTCGAGGCGCACAACACACGGTTGACCGGCGACAACGCCCTTGAAATCATCCAGCCCTACGACATCGTCGTGGACGGCACAGACAATTTCCCCACGCGCTACCTGACCAACGACGCCTGCGTGCTGCTCCGGAAGCCGAATGTGTACGGCTCGATCTTCCGCTTCGAGGGCCAGGCCAGCGTGTTCGCCCCGCACCTCGGCGGCCCGTGCTATCGCTGCCTCTATCCGGAGCCCCCTCCCCCCGGCGCGGTCCCGAGCTGCGCCGAAGGCGGCGTGCTCGGTGTGCTGCCCGGCATCATCGGCGGGATCCAGGCCACCGAGATCCTGAAACTGGCGCTCGGCACCGGGAGTTCGCTCATCAGCCGGCTGCTGCTGTTCGACGCGCTTGAGATGAAGTTCCGCGAGATCAAGCTGCGGCGCGACCCCGAATGCCCGCTCTGCGGGGAGCGCCCGACCATCACGGCGCTCATTGACTACCCCGCATTCTGCGGTGCCAAGCCGGCCTCCGGCGACCCGGCCCCGGATCCGGACGAGGTGACCGTGCAGGAGATGAAACGCGCCCTGGACAACCCGCAGCTCGGTATCAAAGTCATTGACGTGCGTGAGCCGGCCGAACACCAGGCTGCCCACATCAATGGCGTGCCCCTGTTCCCCCTCAGCACGCTGCCTCAGCGCTTTGGCGAGCTGGATCCCGGGGGGGAATACTACATTCACTGCCACGCCGGCGTGCGTTCGCTCCAGGCTGTGCGCTTCCTGCGCCAGCAAGGCTTCCAGCATGTCAAAAGCGTCAGGGGAGGCATCCGCGCCTGGTCCGAGGAGATTGACCGCGCGGCAGCGAATCATTGACGGCCCGGAAACCGAAAACCGGATTCCCCCCGCTCCGGCGGGGCAGCATTCCGCCGACGGAAGTTCTGGTTCGGATTTCGGCCTTCCTTTTCGGTTGCGAAATCGGCGCAGGCCACGGACGATAAGCCTTTCGTGAGAACGTTGCACGCCTATTTGATCCGGCAGGTACTGGCCTCGCTGTTGCTGACGGCGCTGGTCTTTACCGGCGTGCTGCTTCTGGCCAACGCGCTGAGAGAGATCATTCCGCTGCTGGTGAACCGGCAGGTTTCGTTTGGCGTGGTGGCCGAAGCGATCGGCCTGCTGATTCCGTTCGTGTGGGTCTTCGCCCTTCCCATGGGGATGCTCACGGCCACGCTGCTGATCTTTGGCCGCTTCAGCGCGGACCAGGAACTGACCGCCGTGCGGGCCAGCGGCATCAGCCTGCTGTCGCTGATCAGCCCGATCCTGCTGCTCAGCGTGCTCCTGTGCGGCCTGAGCGCGCTGGTGAACATGGAGATCGGTCCGCGATGCCGGGTGGCCTACACGGAGCTGCTGTTCAAGTTCAGGGTGCAGCTTGCCAGCGCCCAACTGCCAGCGGGGCGATTCATCAAGGACGTGCCGGGCTATATCTTCTATTGCGGGGAGAACAGCAGCGGCGAGCTGCGGAAAGTGATGGCCTTCAAGCTGAAGGACGAGACGAACGTCGTGATGTCCATGAAGGCCCCGCGCGGCAAGGTGGAGGTGGACGCCCAGAACCGGGTGGTCAACCTGTTCCTGTATGACGTCAAGACCCTGACCTTCAACGAGGGCCGGGCAACGCCGGGCGCCCAGGCCGAGCTGACGCTGCAAGTGGATCTAAAGGCCGAGGAAAAGACCAAAGAAGCGAAGTCAATCAGCGACATGACCTTCTACCAGCTCCGCGATGAGCTGCACGAGATGGAAAGGAGGATGAATATCCCCCAGCCCATCGGCAACCTGACCAAGGAGCAAATCCGCTGGCGCCGGTTTGAGCTGCAATTGCGCCTGAATGAGATGACGGAGCCGATCCGGCTGCAGATGCACCGGCAGGTGGCGTTTTCTTTCGCCTGCCTGGGGTTCACGCTGGTCGGCATTCCGCTGGGCGTGCGCATGCACCGGCGCGAAACCAACATCGGCATCGCGGTCGCCCTGCTCCTGGTGGCGGTCTATTACAGCTTCATCCTGGTGGGCCAGGCCCTCGATACCCGACCGGAGTGGGCGCCGCATCTCATCGTCTGGCTGCCCAATTTCATCTTCCAGGCCGTGGGATCGGTGTTGCTCTGGCGAATGAACAAAGGGGTGTAGGCCGGGGGTTTTGACAGGACGGCGGGATATGGGTTGGGCCGGCCCTCCTCTCCCCTGTCCTCCCCGCTGCGGGAGGAGAGGGGGAAGCTGCGGCGTCTTACGCGGCAAACCCTTACCCCCTTGGGCGCCGGTAAACCTTGTGCATCGCCGCCTGGTCCACCGGCTTGATGAGCATCTCGTCAATGTTCACGTGCGGCGGACGGCTTGCCACCCAGACCATGATTTCCGCGATGTCTTCCGCCTGGAGCGGATGCGTGCCCTCGTAAGGCTTGCTTGCCCGGGCAGTGTCGCCTTTGAACCGCACCAGGGAGAATTCGGTCTCGGCGAGCCCGGGGTCTATTGAGCTGACGCGGAGGCCGGTGCCGCTCAGTTCGAGCCGCAGGGAGCGGGTAATCTGCCGCTCGCCAGCCTTGGCCGCGCAATAGGCTGCGCCGCCTTCATAGGCCGAGTGGCCGGCGTATGAGCCGACGTTGATGATGGTGCCTCCCGGCTGGCGCACCATCAAGGGCAACGCCGCCCGGGTCATGCGCAGGATCCCCAGCACGTTCGTCTGCAGCATGTTCTCCCAGTCCTCGTCCTTCCCTTCCGCCACGCTGTCCAGGCCGTGAGCGCCACCGGCATTGTTCACCAGCACATCCAGGATGCGGGCATCGGTTTGCGGATCCCGGATGGTCTGCGAGGCCCATGCGACAAACGCCTCGACGCTCGACGTTTGGGAGACATCCAAGGGATGGCAATGGGCCTCGGCCGCACCCGCCTGGCGCGCGGCCGCCGCCACCTGCTCCAGCTTGTCAACCCGCCGCGCCCCGAGCAGGAGCTTCGAGCCCTCGGCCGCAAATGCCCGGGCGGCAGCCGCCC
>JAPLUA010000296.1 GCA_026397855.1 Verrucomicrobiota bacterium
GATGCCGACGTTGAAGCGGGGGGTGGTTGTCCCCGGAATAGTGATCGGGTTTGCTGCGGGTTTGATGTTCAAGGAGCCGGATGTGGGCAACGGATTGGTCCTCGCGACGGTGAGCGGGGCGCTGCTTCTCATCGCGGGCATTCGTCTGAGGTATTTCCTCCCGCCTGTTTTCATTGGCGCGCTGGCGCTGGGGCTGTTTATTTACCATAATCCGATGCGATCCGAGCGTGTTTACTCATGGCTGCACGTGGAGGAAACCCGGCTCGGCAAGGGGATGCAGGCTTACGAGGCGATGGTTGCGCTCGGCAGCGGCGGCTTGGCGGGCAAGGGGTTGGGGGATGGATGTCAGAAGCTGGGCTGGGTTCCGGAACACCACACGGACTTCATCTTCTCCATCATCGGGGAGGAACTCGGCTTGATCGCGACATTCCTGGTGGTGCTGGCGTTTGCTGCAATCCTGTGTTGCGGAATCACCATCGCTGCCAAAGCCGGCAACACCTTTGGCCTGTTGCTGGGGTCGGGGATCACCTTCCTGATCAGCTTGCAGGCGTTCATCAACATCGGCGTTGTGACCAGTGCGCTGCCCAACAAGGGCCTGCCGCTTCCGTTCATCAGCTACGGCGGGTCCAGCCTGCTGATTACCCTCACCAGCCTTGGGCTGTTGTTGAGCATTGCCCGCCACGCCCGGCCGGCGGCGATCGGTATGGACTTGCGGCACCACAGCGATGACTTCCAGGATCCAAACCCCTTCAAGGGTAGAAGTCCGAAATCGGCAAGCCGAACCTCTGACGAAAGCCGGGGTGCCAGGCATGATTGCGCCAGAACCCAGCTCGCCCACCCGATTGAACTGTCCTTGGCCAATGGCGGGCCGTGCACGCGTCGGTTATGACTTGCGCCGCCCAGACATCACCCCGGATAGCGATCGCCTGCGGGGGCACAGGCGGGCATCTTTTCCCCGGCCTGGCGGTGGCGGACGCCCTTGTGCGACGCGGCTGCCGCGTGATGCTGCTCATCTCTCCCAAGGAGGTGGATCAACGCGCGGTCCAGCAGGCTGCCGGGATGGAGATCTCCACACTTCCCGCGGTGGGCCTTGCGAGGGGTGCGGAGTTGGCGTTTGTCCGGGGATTCGCACATTCTTATCGCGTCGCAAGAAGGCTTTTCCGGGATTGGCCGCCACAGGCTGCCCTTGCCATGGGCGGCTTTACCAGCGCCCCCCCAATCCTTGCCGCAAGAAGGTCCGGCGCGCTGGCCTTCCTGCATGAGTCCAACACCGTTCCCGGTCGGGCAAATCGTTGGCTTTCCTGGGTCGTCCGCCATGCATTCCTGGGGTTCCCAAAAGCGGCCATCGGTCTTCGCACCCGGGCTGTGACCGTTACAGGCACGCCCGTGCGGTCCCAGTTTCAGGCCTGCGATGCGGCTTTCTGCCGCTCAGCCCTTGGTCTTGACCCCTCTCGGCCCGTGTTGCTTGTCATGGGCGGCAGCCAGGGCGCCTCGGGGGTCAATGACCTGTCCATGAAAGCCCTGCCATTGCTCGCCGAGCGCGCGCCCAATTTGCAGTGGCTTCACCTTGCGGGCGCCGGCGAAGTCGAGAAAACAGCCCGAGCCTATGCGGCTCTCGCGGTGAAGGCGGTCGTGCATCCCTTCTTTGACAGGATGGACTTGGCGCTGGGGGCGGCGACGGTCGCGGTCTCCCGGGCTGGTGCCTCCTCCCTCGCCGAGCTTGCCGCCATGCGTGTGCCGGCGGTGCTGGTCCCCTATCCAGCGGCGACCGGCAATCACCAATTCCATAATGCCCGGGCCTTTGAATCAACCGGCGCTGCCCGCCTGCTTGAGCAAAAAGATGCCAGCCCGGAGATCCTGGCGCGGCTGCTTCTGGACTTGATCGAGAAGCCGGCCGTGCGCGAACAGGTTCGGAGCGCCCTCGTGCAATGGCATGCGCCGCAGGCGGCGGAGCAGATCGCCGGGGTCATCCTTGGCGCTGTTGGAGCCGGGGTCTCTGCTGTGGGGCGAGCGGATTCCCCATCGGGAGCCTGCCCGGGTGTGCCGGTCAGCAATTCGCGGGGCCATGGCCAGCTCCCAGGCACGTCGTTCGGCTGCCATCTGCAACCCGGCGATGCGTGGCTGAAGCGGGCAAATGAATCTGCCTCCCGGCGGGAGGAGCAGGTGATCGCATGACGTCACTCGTGGCCACCGCGAATGATTTGAAGCGAGCCAGCAGCCTGGCGGCGGATGAGCTGGCGAAGGAAGTCTCCGGTGAGACGCTGATTCTTCGAGACGAGCCGATGACCAGGCATACCACGCTTCGGGTCGGGGGCGGTGCTGACCTCTACGTTGAACCGGCCTCGGAGGCGGACCTGGAGGCTGTCCTGGCTTTCTGCCGCCACCAGGGCCAGCCCTTTTTCGTGCTGGGCCGGGGATCGAACCTTCTGGTGAGGGACGGCGGTTTTCGCGGTGTGGTTATTTGTCTGGCACGGCCGCATTTCAGCCGGATCCAGGTGGTGGGCCAGCGGTTGCGCTGTGGTGCAGGCGCGAAGCTCAAAGCGGTGGCGGTTGAGGCGAAACGAAATGATCTGGCGGGTTTGGAATTCCTGGAAGGAATCCCCGGGAGCGTGGGCGGCGCATTGCGCATGAACGCCGGGGCAATGGGTGGAGCCATGTTTGACGTGGCGGAGTCCGTCCGCCTGATGGATTTTGACGGGCAGGTGAATGAGCGCGGGGCGGTCGAGTTTTCCGCAGCCTACCGGAGCTGTCCTGTATTGAAAACGCACATTGCCCTGGCGGCGGTGCTGCGGTGTGGCTTAGGCCAGCGCGAGGCGATCGAGCAGCGCATGAACGACTACAGCAGGAAACGATGGCAATCGCAGCCGGCGGCGCCGAGCGCCGGGTGCATATTCAGGAATCCGGCTTCCACCTCGGCTGGCCGGCTGATTGACGAGCTGGGCTTGAAGGGCATGCGTGTCGGTGGAGCCTTGGTCTCGTCTGAGCACGCCAATTTTATTGTAAATGATGGGGCCGCCACGGCGCGAGACGTTCTCGCGCTCATGGAGGCGATCCGGCATCGCGCCCGCCTCGAGCGCGGCATCGAATTGGAAACCGAGGTTGAGATAGTCGGTGAAGAATGAAAAGCGACCCGAAAAAGTTGAAGATTACAGTGATGCTCGGCGGTTCAGGCGCCGAGCGGGAAGTTTCCCTGCGCTCTGGCGCCGGGGTGGCGCAGGCCCTCCGATCCCTCGGGCATGAGGTCTGCGAAGTGGATCCAGGCCTGGAAAAGTGGGTGTTGCCCAAGGGGACGGAGGTGGTGTTTCTCGCCCTGCACGGCACCTACGGCGAGGATGGCACCGTGCAGCGCCGGCTCGAGGAATTGGGGGTGCCATATACAGGTTGCGATCCGGAGGCCAGCCGGATCGGTTTCGACAAGTTTCTGACAAAGCAGCGCCTCGTGGCGGCGGGCATTCCGACCGCACGGGTCATGCTGGTGGATTCCCCGGCGGCAAGCTGGCCGATGGGCTGGAATCCCCCGGTCGTGCTGAAGCCGGCCCGGCAGGGGTCGAGCGTCGGCCTGCAATTCGTTGAGCGGGTATCCGACTGGGCCAAGGCGCTCGCCGAAGCCATGCGCTTCGACTCCCACGTTCTGATGGAGGAGAAGATTGTGGGCCGCGAATGCACCGTTGGCATCCTGGACAACCATCCATTGCCGGTGGTTGAAGTTCGCCCCAAGACCGGTGTTTACGACTACCAGACCAAGTACAGTGCGGGCACAACGGAGTATTTTTGCCCCGCCCCTTTCGACGAGGAAACCACGGCGCGGATCCAGGCGGCGGGGCTGGGGGCTTTCAGCGCCATTGGCGGGCGGGACTATTCCCGTGTGGATGTGATTGTGAAGCCGGGGGGCGAACCTGTTGTTCTGGAAATCAACACGCTTCCAGGCATGACCGACAGCAGCCTTCTGCCCAAGGCGGCTGCCGCCGCCGGCATCGGCTATCCCGATCTTTGCCAGCGGATGGTGGATCTGGCCCTGAATCGGTCCCGGAAGGAACCTTGAACACCGATTGCTGATTACCGGCTAACTCACACCATGTGGTTCAAACGCAGACCTAAGAATCGGCGGATCGGACGCGACCAGGTGCTGGACGTCAAGCTGCGCTCCAGCCAGGTGCGCGCCGCGCGGACGCGGAGGTTCGCCCTGACGATGGGCGGCATTTTCGCGGTGGTGTTTAGTCTCTACATGGCCTATCGCATTGGCGATTGGTCTCTCAACCGGTTGGTCTATGAGAACAAAGCCTTCAGCCTCGATGAACTGGACGTTCAAACCGATGGAGTGATCTCCGCGGACCAGTTGCGTCGCTGGGCAGGAGTCAAGTTCGAGGACAACCTTCTGGCCCTTGATCTGGCCCGGGTGAAGCGCGACCTGGAACTGGTTCCCCTGGTGCAGTCCGCGTCCGTCGAACGCATTCTTCCGCATACTCTTCGCATTCGCGTCGTTGAACGGGAGCCGGTTGCGCAGATTAACCTGCCCCGGCCTCGTCCGAACTCGAGCGCCGAGCTGGCCGTCTATCAGGTGGACGCGGCTGGATGGGTCATGTTGCCGCCGGACCCGCGTCAGCGGGCCGTGCCGCTGAAGCAGCCGGCAGACCAGTTGCCCGTGCTGGGGGGCATTGACGGCACCCTGGTGCAAGCGGGCCGACGCATTGAGGTCCAGCAGGTCCAGGCGGCACTGCAACTCATCCTCGCCTTCGAACGATCCCAGTTGGCCGGGCTGGTGGATTTGAAACGGATTGATGTCTCCTCTCCGGATGTTCTGCTGGTCACCACCGGTCAGGGCGGTGAGGTGACGATGGGCATGGCGGATTTTGACCAGCAGCTCAGGCGCTGGCACGGCATCTTCGACATGGGCCAGAGGCTCAGCAAGGCCATCGCCACCCTCGATCTGGCCGTCACCAATAACATCCCCGCTCGATGGCTCGAAGCCAGCGCCGTTCCTCCTCCAACTCCGAAGCTCCCCAAAACCTCGCGCACCAGGAAAAAGCATGTTTGATCCCTCCTCAATCATTGTTGGACTGGAAATCGGCACATCCAAAGTGTGCGCCGTGGTCGGCGAACTCAGCGCCGATGGTGCCTTGAACATAGTCGGCCTGGGTCAAGCCCGCTCCCGCGGCGTCCGCAAAGGAGAAATCATAGATACAGCCAAGGCTGAGGAGGACGTGCGCCATGCCATCGTTGAGGCGGAGCAGATGGCCGACGTCGAAATCCGCAGCGTGTATCTTGGGGTTACCGGCGGCCACTTGCGCGGCTTTAACAACCGCGGCGTGCATCCTGTCGTTTCTTCAGACCGGGAGATTTCAGAGGAAGACGCGCAGGACGTGGTCAAGAACGCCAAGGCCATCAATATCTCGGCTGAGAGCCATGTCATCCACGCCATTCGCCAGCATTTTCTCGTGGATGGCCAGGAGGGCATCACCAACCCGGTCGGGATGCTGGGGGCGCGGGTCGAGGTGGATGTTCATGTCATCCACGGAAACAGGAACCGCCTCCAGAACGCCGTCCGCGCCGTGAAGGGGCTGCAGCTCGAAGTGGATGATATTGTCTTCAACGGCCTCGCTTCAGCGCTTGCCCTGCTGACCAACGAGCAGAAGGAGCTCGGATCCCTTGTCATTGATATGGGCGGGGGCACCACCGAATATGTCGTTTATGCCAATGGAATCATCAAGCACACCGGCGTTCTTGCTGTTGGGGGCGACCACGTCTCCAACGATCTGGCTTACGGCCTGAAGATTCCCCTCGGCCGCGCCGAGCAGTTGAAGGTTGACCAGGGCTCCGCCTTGCTCGACGACTCGGTCAAAGGCCAGACCCTCAACTATTCCACCGATTTGGGGCTCCCCCTCAAACCAGTCAACCTTGAACACCTCCGTCGCATCATGTCCCTGCGACTTGAGGAAATCTTTCAGCTCATCGGCCAGGACCTTGAGCAGGCCGGCGCACTGGATTACGTCCGCGCCGGGGTCTTTATTTGCGGCGGCGGCGCCCGCATCCCGCAGGTTGCCAAGCTCGCCGAGCAGGTCCTCCGGGTGCCCGCCTCCATCGGCAGGACCAATTCCATCAGCGGCTTGAAGTCCGCGCTCGACCAGCCTGAATTCGCCAACGCCATCGGACTGGTCAAATTCGGATCCTTCCATCACCGCAGGCGAGCGGGCGCACCCTCCTTCGCAGCCGGAATCCGGGGTGTCCTGAGCGGCATCTTTAAACGTGGTTGAACCTTTGAATTCCATCCCATGAACACCAGCGCGCAAACTGAACCCCCGGCGGCCCCGAAGAAGAACCTTTCGGTGAAAGTATTCGGTGTCGGCAACGCCGGCGTTGGCATCCTCGATCTGATCATCCAGGGAGGATTGCCCGGCGCCGCGTTTGCGGCCGTTAACACAGACCCTCCCACCCTCGCCGTAACGCCGGCCTGCGAACAGGTGAGCGTCGAGACCAGGCTGCTGCGCGGCTTGGGCACTGGCGGCGACCCGGAGCGTGGTCGCATCGCGGCGGAAGAGCATCTGCCGAAGCTGAAGTCTTTGTGCCAGGGAACGGACGTGGTCTTTCTGCTGGCGGGACTGGGTGGTGGCGCCGGCACAGGCATCAGCCCGGTCCTGGCGCGCGCTGCCAAAGAGGCTGGCGCGCTCGTCCTGGGTTTTTGCACCCTGCCATTCGCATGCGAGGGGGGGCGCCGGCTGCGCATGGCCCAGCAAGGCCTTGCCGAGCTCAAGGCCGCCGCCGATGGAGTCATCTGCCTCCCTAACCAGAAGGTATTCAAGTTCATTGACGAAAACACCAGTGTTGTCGAAACCTTCAAGATCACCGGCCAGCTCCTTGCCGACGCCGTTCGCGGTGTCGCCCGCCTCCTTGCGCACACCGGCCTGATCGAGATTCATTTCGCCGATCTCGCCGCGCTGCTCCGTGACCGCCATACCGAAAGCGCCTTCGCCGTTGCCGAGACCATGGGGCCCGCGCGCTCGCGCGAGGTGATGGACAAGCTGCTGGCCCATCCCATGCTTGACGGCGGCCAGGTTCTGGGAGAATCCGATGCCGTGCTTGTCAGCCTGATGGGCGGGCCGGACCTGACCATGGCCGAGGTCAACCGCGTGATGGAGCAGATCAACCGCCAGTGCGAGCATGCCCAGGTGATCATGGGCGCCGCCGTGGATGAATCCTTCCGGGACCGTCTGGCTGTCACGCTCATTGCCGCTCGCCGGGCCTCCGGCGAAGTGCCAGAGCAAGCTGCGTCCACGTCCGGCGCCGACTCGCTGGAGGTCCAGCTCCTGAGTTCGTCCACTTCCAACCGGCCCGGATCGAGGTGTGTGCCGCCGGCTCCCACCCTGTCGCCTGAACAGGTTGAGCAACTCATGGCCCGGCAAACGGGCCGCACGAGCCGAGGGCGCAATAGCGCGAGCAGGATGTTTCAGGGCCAGTTGCCGCTTGAAATTATCTCCAAGGGCCGCTTTGACAAAAGCGAGCCCAACATCCACAAAGGCGAGGACCTCGACCTGCCGACTTATGCCCGACGTGGCGTGGCCCTGAACTGAGCCTTGCCTGCGGAGCGCCGTTTTTAATGGTGGCATGTCCTGCTCAACGGCGTTTTTCCCTCATTATCCTGACGGTGCTCTTGTGCCTCTGCGGCAACCGGGCCCGATCAGCAATGCCTTGGTTTGCGCGGGTCTGGCAGGTGGATGACGGATTGCCCGGGGACAACGTAACGGGTGTCGCACAGACTCGGGATGGCTACCTGTGGGTGGCGACACAGTCGGGCCTGGCGCGGTTTGACGGCGTTCGCATACAGAACATACAGGTTCCCTTCGGCCGTCCGCGGCCAATTATTCGCGCGCTGCTGCTGGACTTAAACCAGCAGCTATGGCTGGCGGAGGAGGGGGGGAGGGCGGTCTGTTATTCGTCGGGGGCGGCGCACATGCTCACAGTGACCAATGGCCTGGTGAAAAGCCAACCGATGGAAATGGCGCAAACGGGGGATCAGGCTGTGTGGATTTCCTATGCAAACGGCGCCGTGGTCCGGATCGTGGGAGATCGGGCTGTGCCTTTTACCGAGGCTGATGGGCTTCCACCCGGCGGAATGTGCAGCTTGACGAGCGATGCGCAGGGGCAATTGTGGTTTGCCAAAGGGGGACAGGTCGGAGTATTTCGCGAGGGACGATTCGTTACCAGGCTAACACTTGGCGAACGGCATATTGAAGTGCAAAAAGCCGGCGGAAACGGGATCTGGATCTGCGCCGGCGACAAGCTGCTCCGCTACGATCCTGACACCGCCCCGGTGCAGGTGGGACGAA
>JAPLUA010000364.1 GCA_026397855.1 Verrucomicrobiota bacterium
GCAGACCTACGAGGACAAGTCGTTCCGGCCCTTTCACCTTCTCGGCAACAAGATGGTTTGCGCGGCGATCAACCGCATGTTCGGATCACAGATCAGCGATATCTTCTCCGGCTACCGGGCTTTCACCCGCGAAGCGGCGGCGCAGATTCCGATCACGGCTGCAGGCTTTGACGTCGAGACCGAGCTTACCTTGCAGGCGCTCTACCGCGGGCTGATCATCAAGGAGATCGAGGCGCCCTACCGCGCGCGGCCGGAGGGGAGCTTCTCCAAGCTAAGCACCTTCTCCGACGGGTTCGCCGTCATGCTCAAGCTCTTCCTGATCCTGCGGTCCTACAAGCCGCTCACCTTTTTTGGGCTCGCCAGCATCGTGCTCTTCCTGCTCGGCCTGGCCGCCGGCGCGCGCCCGGTCTATGAATACGCCACCGTGCGCTACGTGTATGCGGTCCCCAGCGCCGTGCTGGCCGCGTCGCTCGTGATGCTTTCCTGCTTCAGCCTGGGCCTGGGCTTGATCCTCAACAGCACGAACCTGCGGCTGTTGGAACTCGAGAAACTGATCTGCAAGCGCCCTCCGCGGCGCAACGATTCTCAGCCCCGGACCTGATCCGCCCCACCCGCACTTACCAACCACAGAGCGAAGAGCACAGCGCGGCAAAGCCGCAACCAAGGCGAAACCATTTTTTAACGCAGAGGGCGCAGAGAAACGCAGAGAAGATGAACCCCCTGCGAACCTCTGCGCCCTCTGCGTTAATTCTTCGCAGCCTGCGATCAACTCGGCGCATAGCAGGACAAAGATGGGAACGGAAGGCGGCTTGCCCCTTCCTTCCCTCTCTGCGTTCTCTGCGGTTAAATCCGCGGCCAGCGGTCGGTTAGTTTTTCCCTCGGGCGGTTGCGGCTCTGTCGGGCCCTCAGCGCTTGCGGGTTGTCCACTGCTCATAATCCAGCTTCAATGCCGGATCGGCGTCGGGCGCGGGGGCGAACTTCTTCCGAAACAACTCAACCTGCTCCGGGGTGAACCCGCGCGCGCGCCACCAGTTGGCGTTGCTGAAGTCCGCGTCCTTCAAGTTGGCGCCGTCGAAGCGGGCGAGGGAGAGGTTTGCCCCGCGCAATACGGTTCCCTCGAGTTTGGCGCCCGTCAGGTTGGCGCCGTTGAGCTTCGCGCCGGACAGGTTCGCCATCAGGCAGTCGGCCTCGGAAAGGTCGGCTACCATCAGGTCGGCCTTTTCGGCCTGGGCCTCCTGCAGGTAGGCGTTGCGCAATTTGGCCCGGCGGAGATTGGTTCGGTTCAGCCGGGTGCGAAATAGCTGCATCTCCGACAGGTCGGCTTCGCCCAGGTCGGCTCCGCTGAGGTCCGCCTGTGCGAAGGAGCCCTTGGCGATCCTGGCGCCGGCCAGGTTGGCGCCGGCCAGGTTCGCATTGTGAAACAGCGCGCCTTGCAGGTCGGCCCCGGGCAGCTTGATTCCCGCCAGGTTCAGCTCGCGAAGGTCGGCGCTCCGCCATTCCTTATTGCCACCAGCGGCGAGCATGAGGAAGGCGGCCGCGCGATCCGCCGGCGTGGTTCCGGGCTGGCACAGGACCCAAAAAGCCCGCTCCCGGCTGCCGCGCTGCTGCTGTTCGATCAGCCGGGCCGCCAGCCACACGTTGACGCTCAGCGCCACGACCGCCGCGGTCAGGCCGATGAGCAAACCGGTCTGCGCCAGGCGCATTGCCGCAGGCCGCGCGCCGTCATCGTTGCGTGGTGGACTGGAATATTCGTGCATGGTAATTTCGCCCGGTGATTTGCCCGGAGCGGTCCGCAATATCTGCCTGGCGGAGATCTGCCGCCACTTTGTAGCGCAGGCGCTTAGTCTGCCGTATCGCCGATTTGTGTTCGGCAACACGTCTGATATTCGTGGACGACCGGAATGCAATCCCTGGCAGTGGCGCTGGTGGCCGACGATGGCGCGCCTGGGCGTTCCGGATTGCGGCCGTCTCGCTGGGGATCCTGCCCTTCCTCCTGGCCGAAGCCGGCCTGCGGCTGCTGGGCCTGGGGAGTCCTGAGGACAGCGCCGACGGCCTGTCCGGGTTTAACCAGCGCCTGCCGCTCTTCGTCCGGCAGGGCAACGTTTATCACACGGCACATGCCCGGGAACCGTTCTTCCTGTCGCAGGAGTTTCCGGCCGTCAAACCCCGCAACGGCTTCCGTGCGTTCTGTTTTGGCGGCTCCACCGTGTATGGCCATCCTTACGAGGGAGAGACGGCATTTCCCAAATGGCTGGAGATGGAACTGGCCGCCAGCGACCCAGCCCGGGCGTGCCAGGTGATTAATTGTGGCGGCGTGTCCTATGCCAGCTACCGGCTCGCGCCGCTGGTGAGGGAGGTGCTGCATTACCAGCCCGATCTCATCATATTGGCCACCGGCCACAA
>JAPLUA010000141.1 GCA_026397855.1 Verrucomicrobiota bacterium
GTTCAGCAGTGAATCCCTCCAGCTCCCGGCTGCCGCTCTGCCCTGTTACGTAACAAAACAGCGGGATTGGAAGGGTGGCGCAAGCGTGATTCAACGGTAGTGCCCCCGTATTGCCCCGGTAGCACTACGGTAGCGGCCCCATGTTGATCAGATCAACATGGGGCCGCTACGGGGGCAATACCGTAGCGCTACCGTAGTACTACCGTTGAATCACGCTTGGACCACCGGGGAGGCACGGCACCTGGGTCGGCGGGAATGGCCTTGGGGCCGTCTGTTACATTGTCATCCTGGGCGTGCAGCCTGGGAATGTTACAAACGGCTCCAATGCCCTGCGACTGGAACGGTGCCAGAGCGCCTGCCGGCCTGTCCCGGGTCTTGCATGGAGCTGCTATAAACATGCCACTCCTCCGGAGCTGGGGCTGGGCACGCAGCCATTACAAGCTCCTTTCTCGGGGACGCGAGGTTGCTTGGTTGCATCCTCCGTGTTGTAGCCGCTCCTGCTCTTTCTCTGTGCTCTTTACGTTCTCTGCGGTTAATCCTGTCCGGGACCGCTGCCTCTCCGTAGTCAGTCTCCACCCGCTCCGACGCTCCAAGCTGCCACTGGAAGCCGGCCCTGGTGCGAGGTTTTACTCCTTGAAAAGCGCCGGCGCATTTACAACATTGCCTCCATGCTCAATACGAGAATCCTCAACCCTCACCTGCTCTCCCTGCTGGCGCGCGTCCGACATACCAATGCGCTGGTCATCGCCGACCGCGGCTTCCCTTTCTGGCCGGGCATTGAGACGGTGGACATCTCGCTCCAAGATGACATTCCCACGGTCCTGCAAGTGCTGGCGGCCATCCGCGAGGATTTCCATGCCGCCCAGGCTTTCATGGCGCAGGAGTTCCTGAAGGAAAACACCCCGGCAACACAGGCCCGCTTTGCCAAGGCCCTGGAGAACGTGCCGACGACCTATGAGGCGCACACCTCTTTCAAGAAGCGCGTGCCCGGGGCCATCGGCCTGATCCGGACCGGAGACACCATCCAGTACGCCAACCTGATTCTCATCTCCGGCTGATGCGATGAAGCAATGCGCTTGCGGTCCCTCCGGCTGCCAAACAGATGGCGGCGTATCGGAACACCTCCCGGTTGGGGGTGTTAACCGCCGCGAGTTCCTGCGCCGGACAACGCTTGTCGCCGCGGCCCTCGGCTTGGCTCGCTGGCCGGCGATGGCCGGGCCGTTCACGCGCGCGGATTTCGACCCGCTCGTTCCGGCGCACAAGAAGCTCAGCCCGGAATGGGTTGCGTCGCTGACCGCCCGCGGCCAGCGCACGACCTATCGCGGGACCGAGCTGGAGAAGATCGGGATGCCGGTGGGCGGCCTCTGCGCCGGGCAGCTCTACCTTGGCGGAGATGGTCGGCTGTGGCATTGGGACCTCTTCAACGAGCACGCCGCCACGGGCTCGGAACACTACGCGAAGCCGCTTTCGCCCAGCGCCCCGCTCGACCAGGGCTTCGCGCTGCGGGTCTCGACCGGCGGCCAAACGCTCGTGCGCCCGCTTGATCGCCGAGGTTGGCCGGACATCTCGTTCACGGGCGAATACCCCATCGGCTTCGTCGAATACGCCGACCCGGCTCTCCCGGTCCGGGTTTCACTCGAGGCATTTTCCCCCTTCATTCCCCTCGACACAGAGGCCTCCTCGCTGCCGGCGACCATCATGCGCTTCACGGTGCAAAACAAGGGCCGGAAGAAGGTCCAGGTGGAGCTGGCGGGGTGGCTGGAGAACGCCGTTTGCCTGCACTCGGGGGAGATTCAATCCTCGCTCCGCGTCAACCGCATCGTCGCCCGCCCGGGGCTGCGGTTCCTGGAATGCAGCGCCGTGCCTTCGTCTGCACCCGCGCCGCCCGCGCGACCGGACATTACGTTCGAGGACTTCGAGCGCGAGGATTACGCCCCCTGGACCGCCAGCGGAACGGCCTTCGGTTCCGGCCCGGTCACACAGTCGCAGGTGCCCGGCTACCAGGGAGACCTCAACATTCACGGCCAGCGGGCGGTGAACAGCCACGCGTCCGCGCCCGACTCCGGCGTCAACGGGCGCGACGCCGCCACCGGCCGGCTCACCAGCCCGCCGTTCCAGATCGAGCGCCATTTCATCAAATGCCTCGTCGGGGGCGGCGCGCACAAGGGCAAGACCTGTCTCAACCTGGTCATTGACGGCAAGAAGGTCGCTTCGCTCACCGGCGCCAACGCCAACCGCATGGATCCGAGCTGCCTTAATGTGCGGCGCTGGGCCGGCCAAACCGCCCGGATCCAGATCGTGGACAATGAGTCGGGCGGTTGGGGCAACATCGGGGTGGATCACATCGTCTTCAGCGATCAACCCGCTACGCCGCCCGGCCCGCTTGAACAGGAGAGCGATTTCGGCACGCTCGGCCTGGCGCTGCTGGACAGCCGGAGCGATGACCGCGCCACCGCGGCGCTGGCTCCCGGTGATCCCGCGGAGATGGCCTTCAGCCCGGCCGGGGCCATGACCGAGGCGCGCCAGCCCTTTGGCCGGAAGCTCACAGGCGCCCTGGTCCGGAAGCTCTCGCTGCGGCCCGGCGCCAGCGCCGCCGTGACCTTTGTGGTGACCTGGCATTTCCCGAACCTCCGGATGGACAAGCTGCCGCCGGGGCGGTTCTATGCCAAACGCTTCGCTTCGGCGCTCGACGTCGCCGATTATGCCGGCCGCAACTATCCCCGCCTCAGCCGCGACACCCGGCTCTGGCACGACACCTGGTACAACTCGACGCTGCCTTACTGGTTCCTGGACCGCACCTTCCTCAACACATCCATCCTGGCGACCTCGACCTGTTTCCGCTTCGGCGACGGTCGGTTCTACGGCTGGGAGGGTGTCGGCTGCTGCGCCGGCACCTGCGGCCACGTGTGGCAATACGCCCAGGCAGTCGCGCGACTCTTCCCCGACCTGGAGCGTGAGACACGCGAGCGCGTGGACTTCGGACTGGCGCTTCAGCCCGACGGCGCGATTTGGTTCCGGGGCGAGTTCAACAACATCCCCGCCGTGGATGGCCAGGCCGGCACCATTCTCCGGGCCCTGCGCGAGCACCAGATGTGCGCCGACTCCGCCTGGCTGAAACGCAACTGGCCGGGCATCAGGAAGGCCACCGAATGGCTGATCGCCAAAGACGCCGACGGCGACGGCCTGATCACCACCAACCAGCATAACACGCTGGATACGGATTGGTACGGCCCCGTCGCCTGGCTCAGCGGGCTCTACCTGGCTGCCCTGCTGGCCGCTGCGACGCTGGCGGACCAGGCGGGTGACCCTGCATTCGCCGCGCGCTGCCGGGACATTCTCGAATGCGGACGACGGAAGCTGCCTGCCGAGCTGTTCGACGGGGAGTATTTCGTCAACCGACCCGACCCGAAGCACCTGGACTCGATCAATTCCGGGAGCGGCTGCCACATTGACCAGGTCATGGGGCAGGGCTGGGCCTTCCAGGTCGGCCTGCCCCGCGTGCTGCCGGAAAAGGAGACCGTGTCGGCGCTCAAGTCGCTCTGGCGCTACAACTTCACACCGGACGTGGCGCCCTATCGCGCGGCCTACAAAGCCGGCCGCTGGTATGCCATGCCGGGCGAGGCTGGCTTGCTGATGTGCACCTTCCCGCGCAGCGACTGGGACTACACCCAGGCCAAGGGCAAAGGGGCCGAATGGGCTGCGGGCTATTTCAACGAGTGCATGAACGGCTTTGAATACCAGGTCGCCGGCCACATGCTGTGGGAAGGCCTGGTGACCGAGGGCCTGGCCGTTACGCGGGCGGTGCATGACCGCTACCACGCCGCCCGCCGCAACCCGTTCAATGAAATCGAGTGCGGCGACCATTACGCCCGCAGCATGGCCAGCTATGGCGTCTTCCTGGCCGCGTGTGGGTTCGAGTGCGACGGACCGGGCGGCCACATCGGGTTTGCGCCACGGCTGACGCCGGGGAACTTTCGCGCCGCCTTCACCGCTCCCGAAGGCTGGGGAGCATTCAGCCAGGCCATGGTCCGCCACTCACTGACGGCCCGGCTGGCGGTCAAATGGGGCCGGCTGCGCCTCAAGACCCTGGCCTTGCAACTCCCCCCGGGTGCGGCCACCGACCCGAATGTCCACGCCAGGCTGGACGGAATCACGGTGAAGACCACCTGCCGCCGCGACGGCCGGAGACTGGAAGTGCAATTCAGCACGCCATTGATGCTGAAGGCCCGGCAGACCCTGCA
>JAPLUA010000096.1 GCA_026397855.1 Verrucomicrobiota bacterium
AAAAAGGCACTGAGCTGCACGACGCCACGGTGGTGGGCGACACGGTGGGTGATCCCTTCAAGGACACTTCTTCCGTGGCCATGAACCCGGTGATCAAGTTCACCACGCTGTTCGGCCTGCTCGCCGTCGAGATCGCCGTCTCCATGGAGAACCAGAACGTCAAGACCGCCATCGGCGCGGTGTTCTTCCTCGTGGCGTTGATGTTCGTGTACAGGTCGTTCTACGGAATGCGCATCCCGGAGGAGAATACCCCCGGCAGCAAGTAGCCGGCACCAGCAAGTTCTGTCTTACGCGCCCGCCCGGTGGAGACACCCGGCGGGCGTTTCCCTTTCAGTGAGGGCGGCCGATGGACCTTGCGTCAGCAGAGGGTGTGCAGGCGCGCAGGTGCCCGTGTCAGGTTGAGAAATGGCGGATGAGACGGTCGGTGATTTCAGGAGTGAGGCCGTGGTAGGGGTCGCAGCGAAACAGGGTCTTGCGGGGAAGCCAGCCCATGAGGGGCTCGATTTCGTCATCGAGGGCGGCGTAGCGGCGGATGTTGCATCCCAGGTGCAGTGTGGGGGCATCCTCAAGCCACTTGCGGACCTCCTGCCCGCGCTGGTCCTCGGCGATGACCGGTGTGCGACCGACGACGGCCTGGAGCGGGAGCCCGTGGTGATGCCAGAGCCAGCCCAGGACGAAGAAGGGAAACCCCAGCCGCCAGCTTGTGGAGAAGACGACCTTGGTGTCCGGCCGGGCGGCGAAGAACCGCTTGAGCTCGGCGACGCAGTCCGGGGAGAAGGCATTCGAGGACCTTGCTTTGTCGGGATTGAGGACGCCGTCAATGTCGAGGAATAGGATGTCGAGATTCATATTCCCAGGATGATATACCCCTTGTCAAGCGGATTCGGCCTGGCGGCGAACCGACGCTCATCCTGGGATCTTCTGGAGCGCGGGCATTCTTGTCCGCAGCCCGAGGCTGGCGAGACAGGGTGTTGTGCGGTTTTCTGCAGGTTTGGATTGTATTCCGGATGCGAATTGATTACAGACAGGATGATCTGCGCATGTTATTATACATCATGCTAATGCGGTGGCGGCAGAGATACAGGCCGGAAAGACCTGTGAAGGCAACTGCAACCACGGCGTGTGGGGGGCTCGGCGGGAATCGTCACGGGAGTTGGCGCTACCCGGCCCTGCTGGCGCTGATGGCGGCCCTTGCCTGTCCGGCGTCTGCTGGTTTATTCCAACTGATCTCGACGCCCGACCCGGCGCAGGCACCGCCCGCAGGCGGGAGCGGAGACTCGGTCGCACCGATCATCAGCCCCGACGGGCGCTACGTGCTTTTCGCCAGCCTGGCCAACAACCTGGTGCTGACCGGCAACCATTCGCCAATCCCGCTACCGTTTCCTGCGAAGCTCAATGTGTACCTGCGGGACCGGACGAACCTCACGACCACCCTGGTGAGCGTCAATCTTGCCGGGACTGGCGGCGGCAACGGCGATTCCCTCCCGGCCGGGCTCTCGCCCGACGGGCGCTATGTGCTGTTTGAAAGCAGCGCCAGTGACCTGCTCGCGAGAGACACGAACAATGCCGCGGACATCTTTATGCGTGACCTGTCCGCCGGCACCAACCTGCTGGTCAGCATCAGCACCAACGGCATTCCCGGCAACGGGGCGTCCCGGGGGTCGGTGATGACGCCAGATGGGCGCTACGTGGCCTTTGTGAGCACCGCCAGCGACCTGGTGGCAAGGGACACGAACGGCATTGCGGATGTGTTTGTGCGCGACCTGCAGGCAGCCGTCACCACCCTGGTCAGCGTCGGAGCGACCGCCAGCAGCAGCCTCGGCGGGGGCGCTTCGGAGTTCCCTGACATCACACCGGATGGGCGCTACGTGGCTTTTTACAGCACGGCCACCAATCTGGTGCCCAACGAGGTGAATTCGGGCGACATCTACGTCTGTGATTTGGTCAACGGCACCACCACATGGGCCAGCCGCAGCGCGCTTGCGGCGGTGCAGTCGGCTATGTCGGCCACAGCCGTCGCCGCCTATAACCATGTCCTAAGTGCCGATGGCCAGTTTGTGACTTACGATGCCAGCCCATCGTCTTCATTGGGAGGTTTGGCCGGAGTAATACTGCGCTATAACCTGTTCAGCGGCCTCACCGACGTGGTGCATACCAACGCTGTCGCTTTCTCCGGACTTCCGGAGAACTTTCGGAGCGTGGATATGACGCCGGATGGCCGCTTTATCGCTTTCCTCGCCAATACGAATGGCACTCCTGCCAAGAGTAGCTGCGTCTATGTGTGGGATGCGCAATCAGGGGCTACAACGCTGGCAAGCGGCGACCTGAGCAACAACGTGCCGACCAACTCAGTCTGTGACCGGCCGAGCCTGGATCCCAGTGGGCGATTCGTCCTCTTTCTGAGCAACGCCACGAATTTGGTTACCAATGCCCTCTCCGGCGATCTGCACGTGTACGTGCGGGACATGCAGACCGCCGTGACGACGCTAGTAGATGCGGACACCAATGGAGTCGGCACGGTGGCAAGCATGGCGTCGGCTCCCCAGATGACTCCGGACGGGAGGCGCGTCGTCTTTGAATGCCCCGACGCCGACCTCGTCCCGAATGATCGCAACCACGCTTACGACCTGTTTGTGCGTGACCTGGCGGGTGGCACGACCGAGTTGGTCTCCGCCCGAGATGCCACGCTGCCGTCCATAACTCCGAACGGCCCGAGCCTGCTTTCCGCCTGCTCCGTCAGCACCGATGGCCGTTTCGTGGCCTTCGGCAGCGAGGCGGACAACCTGGTGGCCGGGGACACCAATGGTTGCCGGGACATCTTCGTTTGCGATCTGCTTCTGCGGTCCAACGTGCTCGTGAGCGTGGCCACCAACGGCACGGCGGCGAACAACCTTTCGAGCGAGCCGGCCATGAGCGGCAGCGGCCGGTATGTGGCCTTCACAAGCGGGGCCGACAACCTCGTCTCCGGTGACGCCAATAAAGCACAGGATGTCTTTGTGCGCGATTTGCAGGCCGGGACCAACTTCCTCGTCAGCGTCAACAACGCGGGCACCGGTCCGGGAAACAAGGCTTCCTATTCGCCGCAGATCAGCACGGACGGCCGCTACGTCCTCTTTCGCAGCCTGGCCACAGACCTCGCGTTGGGTTCGTTCACCAGCGGATATGAGAACCTTTTTGTCCGCGACATGCAGAGAGGCACGAATTACGCCCTGACGCAAACGACTTCGGGCAGCCCGGTGGGAGCCATGGCGCCCGACAGCGGGATGGTGGCCTTCTACGGGATTGTTATGCCAGCCTCAGCCAGGCTCTACGTCTGGAGTTCGCAGTCCGCCCAACTGGTTTACACCAATGCCCTCAGCGGCATCCTGAAGGTCGCGATAAGCCCCGGCGGCAATCGCATTGCCTACACCACCAGTTTTCCGCTGGCTGTGATTGATTGGGTCAGCAAGACCAATTGGACGATCAGCTCGATATCTTTCAATGCGCATTCGGGGCTGCGGTTCAGCGGCGATGGGCGCTACCTGGTTTATTCGTCCAGGGCGAGCGCTACGAACCAGGTCTATTTGTATGACCTTCAATACCGGACCAACCTCCTGGTGAGCCACAGCTACGACTCGTCTGCCGGGGCTTATGGCGCTTCGGACTGGCCGGAGATCAGCAGCGATGGGCGCTTCGTGGCCTACCGCAGCACTGCGGTCAATATTGTGCCTGGGGCCGGCAGCGGCATTCCGCAGATCTTCCTATACGACGGCCTGAACCAGACGACAACGCTGCTGAGCGCAAGCTGCTTCGGGAGCGCCGCCGGCGCAAATCGCTCGCTGGTGCCTGTGTTCAGCGGCGATGCCCGTTCGTTGGTGTTTCAGAGCTGGGCTCCCGACCTGGTGGTTCAGGATTTCAACCAGAGCAGCGACCTGCTGGCCTGCCAGCTTTACACGACGGAGCCAATACCACTCTTTTCGGTTACGGTCGTCGCTGGCGCCGGGCCGGGGCAAGGACCGTGGCTCATGTGGCCGGCCGCTCCCGGCAAGACCTACGTGGTGCAGTTCAGGAACTCAGCCGGTGACGCCGAATGGCACGTCCTCGCCGGGAACGTGACCATCCTGGGCAGCCAGGCATACCTCAATGACCCCTCGGCCGGCACCGGGCCGAGGTTTTACCGCGTGATGGCTTACTGAAAGAGGACCACTCTATGAACGCAAGGCGTGATCTAATCGTTGTCGGTAGCAGTTGCGCCAGCAGCTTACAAACCTGCGATACAGCAGAGTGCAACTGTGCGCTACGGAACGGCGGCTTCACGCTGATCGAGTTGCTGGTGATGCTGGCCCTGGTAGGTCTTTGGGCGCTGATGCTGGTGCCTGGATTGGCCCGTACGCAGCCCGATGTTCGCGCCGTCCAGTGCCTGAGCAACAAGCAGCAACTTGCTGCGGCTTGCGCCATGTACACTCATGATTGGAGCGATTACCTCGTTCCTAATTCCCCCGGGTCGGGCTTTGGCGGTTGGTGCAGTGGACAAGAGAATTGGGGTAGCTCACAGGCCAACACCATCCAGGACTACTACAAAACGAACTGCCTTGGGCCCTATGTGGTAAACCAGTTCAAGCTGTACAAATGTCCCTGCGACACCGTCCCTTCCGACAACGGGCAGCGCATCCGCAGCATTTCGATGAACGGCATGATGCTGGGTGCGATTACCCCGCCGGGAGCGGGAGGGGACGCCTACAACAGGGGTTGGCGCACCTACAAGAAGGTCATTGATTTGACCGCACCAAGTCCCGCGATGGCGTGGATTTTCGCCGACGAGAACATGTACAGTCTCAATGACGGCTACCTGCAGATGGGCCTCAATACCCATGATTACCCGGATGTTCCGGCCGCTTATCACGGGGGAGTTGGCAACGCCTTTACCTTTGCCGATGGTCACGCGGAATCGCACAAGTGGGTATGGATTGGCAATGCCTTCGCCGGCCTCAGGAATTGTCCCTACGCCAAGGGTGTCACCGGCACCCACTGGCAGAGCAGCGGACAGGATACGGATTGGTACTGGCTGCGGGACCGGACATCGGCTCTTCAGTAGTCCCGGCTCGGGGTTCCACGGCAGCAAGAAGACGCAGCCCTGTCCGAGAGGAATGGTTGTAATCCGTGCTTGCGTTTGCCGGGATCCGGGCTTAAAACGCGAGGCATGAACCGCAGGAAGTTTATCCAACTCGGCGCGGCCGGTTTGGCGTTGTCGGCGCTCGGCGGCTATGCCGCTGAATTCGCCGACCAGAAGAAGCGCGTAGGCCTCATTGGCTGCGGCTGGTACGGCAAGAGCGACCTGCTGCGCCTGATCCAGGTTGCACCGGTGGAGGTGGTTTCGCTGTGCGACGTGGACAAGCAGATGCTCGCCGGGGCGGCAGACATCGTCGCCTCGCGCCAGGCCTCCAGGAAGAAGCCGCGCACCTACCACGACTACCGCGAGATGCTGCGGGAGAAGGACCTCGATATTGTTATCGTCGGCACGCCCGACCATTGGCATGCCTTGCCGATGATTGCCGCCGTCGAAGCCGGGGCGGACGTCTATGTGCAGAAGCCGATCAGCGTGGATGTCCTCGAAGGCCAGGCCATGCTTGCCGCCGCGCGCAAGCACAAGCGCGTGGTGCAGGTCGGCACCCAGCGCCGCAGCACGCCCCATCTCATCGAGGCCCGCGATGACATTGTCCGCGCCGGCAAGCTTGGCAAGGTCGGCCTCGTCGAGGTCTATAGCTATTACGGCATGGGCGGCGGCCCGGACCCGGAGGACAGCGCCCCGCCCGATTACCTGGATTGGGAGATGTGGACCGGCCCGGCTCCCATGAGGCCCTACAACCGCATGAAGCACCCGCGCGGCTGGCGCTCGTTCATGGAATACGGCAACGGCAACGTCGGCGACTTGTGCATCCACATGCTCGACACCGCCCGCTGGATGCTCGATCTAGGTGCGCCCAAGGCGGTCAGTTCCTCCGGCGGCATCGTCATGAGCCAGGGCCGCAAGGCCAACATCTCGGACACGCAGACCGCCATCTTTGATTTCGGCGACCTGCAAGCCGTGTGGCAGCACCGGCGCTGGGGTCAGTCGCCTGACCCTCGCTATCCGTGGGGCGTCACGTTCTGGGGAGACAAGGGCAACCTCAAGGCCAGCATCAACAGCTATACGTTCACGCCGGCGGGGGGCGGGCAGCCCATCCACCGCGAGGTCACGCTGGAGTTTGACAAGTATCCCGAAGACCGGGACGAGAAGGAATTGGAGAAGCCCGTGGCCCCGGCCATTCGCGGTCACATGAAGGACTTTCTGGCCGCCATCGCCAACCGCGGCAAGCCCGTCGCGGACATCGAGCAGGGTTACATTTCCACCACGGCCTGCATCCTGGCAAACATGTCCATGAAGCTGGGGCGCAGCCTGGCATGGGATGCCAAAGCGGGAAGGATTACCGGCGACGACGAAGCCAACCGGCTGCTGAAACGGCCCTACCGCACCCCGTGGAAGCATCCGGACCCGGCAAAGGTCTGATAGCCTGTTTGAAAATCCACCCCGGGGAGGGCGAGCGTCCTCGCCCTCCCGAGAGCCCGGACTTCAAATAACCCCTGATGGATTCGCAGGGGCGCTGGAGAGGGATCAGACTTTGGCCGGGACAACGAACGGCTCGCGGTAATTGCGCGACACGAGTTCGTTGGCCTGGGCATTATCCACAAAGCGCTCCTTGCGGGGATCGAACTTGAGCGGCACACCGAGTTGAACGTTATCCTTGGTGATGTCCACGCCGTTGGCCTCCAGATGGCCCGCCATGCGGGTGAAAGACTCAGCCATGCTCTTGTTGTCGGCGAGAGCTTCTTTGATTTCGCCGGGCACCTTCCGCGCGCCGAGCCGGTAGGAGATATTCCCCGTATGGACCAGGCCTGCCGAAAGGTGGCCTTCCAGGATGTCCGCATGGAGGTCTTTGGGGTTGCGGCTGCGGATCGCAGCAATCCAGTTGCCGTGATGTCCGCCGGATTCGGCTGACAGCCCGGTAGGAGTGCTCCCCCCTTCGGTCTTCCCCTTCTTCTTGCCATCGAAACGGGCGATCTCCTTGCCGTCGTTGTCGTAAATAATCGCCTCGGTGTAGCTGGGGACCACGACGTAGCCGTTCTCGCACTCGATGACGTTGCCCACTCCCACGCCTTTGTAATGGTCCATTTTCCATCCGCCTTCCTGGGACGCCTTGTCCACGGGCAGTCCTCGCACCTCGAAGATCAGCGGAGCCTTATAGCCGTGATAGACGGTGAGGGTGTTCGGCGTCTCAGCGGAGTCCTTGTAGCCCAGGCGTCCGCCGATGGCCAGCGAGAATGGAGCGATGGCCTGTTCTCCCAGGAACCATCGGCCAATATCCACCTGGTGGGGCCCCTGGTTGCCGTAATCGCCGTTGCCGTAGTTCCAGAACCAG
>JAPLUA010000045.1 GCA_026397855.1 Verrucomicrobiota bacterium
ATCTGGCGTCGGCGCAGAAAGGCGCCAAACAAGGCGATCCCCAGGCCGAAGACCAGGAAGGTCGGCGCGACGAGATAAGTCAGGATGCCTACATAGGGATTGGAATAGTGGGCCAGCGAATCCAGCAGCAGCAACAGGAAGAACGAGAAAAGGCTCCCGATGACGACCACCAGCCCCGTCAAGCTCAGCCAGTTCCGAAAGAGAGAGGGACGGCGTGGGGCGGGCGAAGGGGAGGAGGGGGCTGGGTCCATGCGGATGGGTGGGTTAAGGTGTTAAAAGGGTTACAGGAGTTAAATGAGTTGCATCGGTTACATCGGCGACGCGAAAGGGAAGAGTTTCACCGCCCCGATGCGCCCCTGCCTGGGTTAAGAAGGCAGGGCCGGCCCTCTGCGAACCATGGACCCTGCGACCGGCGACTTTCTCGCCCAGGATCGCAGGGTCACGGTTAAAGTTGCCGCGGTTTACTTCTTAAAGGACCGCATGTGGGCCACGAGGGCCTTGATGTCCTCATCCGAGAGGCCTTCGGCCGGCTTCATCACGACCTTGCCATCTTTGTCCTTGTAGCCTTCCTTGATCGCCTTGACGGCCGCATCGTCCTTGAGTTCTTCCTGCACTTTGGCGGTGCTATAATCCTTGGCACCGGACTTCTTGCCCATTTTGGTGTCACCCTTGCCATCGGCCCCATGGCACTTCTGGCAGTCTTTTTCGTAAAGGGCTTTGCCGTCGGCCGCACAAAGGGACAGGGCGGGAATGGCCAGCAGAGCGATGGTGAGCGGAATTAGTTTCTTCATATTGCTTGTTTTGATTCTTCTTTAGTTCAGTTAGCGCTACTATTCCGGTTCCAGGCTCCGGCCGGCGGGAAAACCGATTCACCGCGGCAACAGCCCGGCCCGAAAATCATTCTCTATGCCGCCTGCCCGGCATCCGGATCCGGCACGGCCGAACTGGGCAGCTTCTCGGATAAGAACAGCTTGATCATGACGGTCAGGATAATAAATGGCAACGCTAAAAGAACGGCGCCCATGAACCAGCCCTCGAGCCCGGCAAACTCCATCTTGTAGCCCATCACGCCGCGCAGGCTCTTGGAGAAGAGCTGACCGCCAATGACGACGTTCCAGCGCATCGCCAGCACGCCGATCAGGACCAGGAAGGCGCTGACAAAATACATGCGGCGACGCATCAGCTCGGGAAACTGCTTGCGGAACAACTGGAGGGAGCCCAGCAGGAGCAGCGGCACCAGCGTGCCGAAGGCGACCTGGCCCAGGCTCAGCGTGTAGAACAGCTTCTCACGGGCCATGTATTGCATGATATGGAATCCCTCCTCCGCCGAGTAGATGCGATGAATCCAGTCCAGCGCCTCGATCGCCGCGTCCACCACCAGCGCGTAGAACAGGAACATCCCCATCACATCAATGCACTTCATATCCACCGTCTTGCGGCGGATCCAACTCAGGACCATGTAGTTGAAGACGCAGAGGGCAATGCCGGAGACCATCGCCGACATGATGAAGATAATGGGCATGAGCACGTTGCCCCACCACGGGTTGGCCTTCACCGAACCGAAGATGAACCCGACGTAGCCGTGCAGCAGGAAGGCTGAGGGAATGCCGATGATCGAGAGGATATGCCCGATCTTGTGGTCGAGCTTGACGGCCGGCTCCGAGACGTCGGTCACGCCGACCGTAAAGAGCCGATAGAGCATTCCCTGGAAGCCCGGGGTGGTATTGGCCCAGATAACGAAGTCATGGCGGTAATCGAACCAGAGTTCGAGCAGGAGCACCGCCATCAGGTACCAGGCATACACGAACCCGAAGATCGCCATGGGCGAGGTCAGGTGCGGAGTCATCATCACCTCGAAACAGCGTTCGGGATGCCCGAGGTGGAACAGGAGAGGCAGGGGGGCGCAGAGGAGGAAGGAGAAGGCTGTCAGG
>JAPLUA010000176.1 GCA_026397855.1 Verrucomicrobiota bacterium
CCCATTCCCCCATTACCGAGTCCCAGTTGAGGATGATGTTCGGCGACGCCATCCCGCTCGACCGGTTCAAGGTGCTCGATTGGCGCAACGGCATCCGGCAGGTTGGCGAGGTCCCTGGCCGCCTCCTCCGCCAATGGTCCGGAGGCTTGGTGGATTACAGCGTCCGCATTGAGGTCGGCAACCTCCTGTTCGCCGGCTACGACCTCATCCTCTCCGTCGGCCAGATCGTCCCGCACGAAGTCGTCGGCATGGCCAATTACACCAAGAACATCGTCGTCGGTGCCGGCGGCTCCGACATCATCAACAAGTCCCACTTCCTCGGAGCCGCCTACGGCATGGAGCGCATGATGGGCCGCATCGAAACCCCCGTCCGCCGCCTCTTCAACTACGGCGTCGAGACCTTCCTGCGCGACCTCCCCATCCAGTTCGTCCTCACCGTCATGGAGAAGAACAAAGCCGGCGCCGGCATGATCATGCGCGGCCTCTATGTCGGCGACGACATGGAGACATTCACTCTCGGCGCCCGGCTGTCGCAGAAGGTGAACCTCGACCTGCTCGACCAGCCGCTCAAGAAGGTCGTTGTCTATCTCGATCCGCACGAGTTCAAGAGCACCTGGCTCGGCAACAAGGCCGTCTATCGCACCCGCATGGTGATGGCCGACGGCGGCGACCTCATTGTGCTGGCTCCCGGCCTCAAGGAGTTCGGCGAGGACGCCGAGATTGACCGGCTCATCCGCAAGTACGGCTACCACGGCACCCCGAAGACCCTCGCTGCGGTCAAGGACAACGCCGAGCTGCGCAACAACCTCAGCGCCGCTGCCCACCTCATCCACGGCTCCAGCGAGGGCCGCTTCCGCATCACCTATTGCCCCGGACTGCAGATGAGCGCGGAAGCCATCCGGTCGGTCGGTTTCGAGCCCGGCGACCTCGACGACATGCTCCGGCGCTACGACCCTGCCCAACTCAAGGACGGCCTCAACCGCATGCCCGACGGCGAGGAGATCTTCTACATCAGCAACCCCGCCTTGGGCCTCTGGGCCCTCAAAAGCCAGTTCGAGACAGCAGGCTAAAGCCTGACATATCCTTATTGCTGCTCTTCATTGCTCCTTGAAGAACTTGGCGATGAGCGCATACGCGCCGGCGGGGAGAGCATGTCCCCCGGGATGGATATACGCGACAAAGGGCGTGCCGGTCCTGGACGGATAAAGGGTGCAGGACTTGTCCCAGGGCTTGCCCTCGGCATCGCAGCCGTTCAGTTTGCGAACGGTTTCCATGCTCCGCTTCTGCCAGTCAAACTTGACCAGCGCGTCGGTCTCGCCCGCCAGGTGCATGGCCGGTTTGGGCTTGAGCTTGGGCAGGCTCTCGACCGACATGCCTGAACTGGGGGCCACGGCGGCGAAGATGTCGCCTCGCTCCGCCCACAGGAGGTAGGTGAAGCCGCCGCCGTTCGAGTGCCCGGTGGCGAAGATGCGTTTCCCGTCCACTTTGGAGTTCTGTTTCACGCGTGCAAGCACAGCGTCGAAGAACTTCAGGTCGCGGTCCTGCTGGTCGCCGACGCGCATTTGCCAGCCGGTCCGCTTGCCTTCAGGATCGGTCAGCCTGCCGGGCGTGTTGAGGCCCTGCATATAGACCGAGATGGCTTCCGGCCAGTGACGATGGATGGCAAAACTGCGCGCGGCATTTTGCGCTGTGCCGCCGTGGCCATGAAATACGAAGATCACCGGCGCCAGTTTCTCTTTGGCGGTCGCAGGCAGGTAAACCAGCGACTCACGCGCGACGCCGTCCAATTTGAACTCCCACCGCTGAGAGCCTGGCGGAAGAGCGCTGGAAGAGGTATCCTGGGCGAG
>JAPLUA010000299.1 GCA_026397855.1 Verrucomicrobiota bacterium
CTGCCTTGGCACCGCTATATCCGCTTCCGGCGCCTACTACTCGAACGACAACGAGGGCCTGAACGCCTGCGCCTATGACGGGGTGGGGGCTTACCTCGTCAACTCCCTGCCGCTCCCGCAAACATGGCCCCGGCCGGTCCTGGTGAACTCCGGAACGGTTTACATCGGGCGAGCGGCTATGGCTGGCAGAACCAACAACACCCTGGAGGCGTGGACGCTTTCCACGGCGGGACGATTCGGCAGGCAGGCCGTTGCGCCGCTCGCCCAACCTGCTTCAGCGCTTGCGGTTTTCGGAAAGCTCCTCGCCGCGCAGGACAGCAGCAATGGCCTCACCCTGTTCGACACCACTTCACCGTCGGCCTTTCGTCTCTGCGGTCAGGGCGGCCCCCCCGTTTGCCTGTGGTACGATTTGAACCACGCCGCCGGCGCGCTCGATTCCGGCCTCTGGCTCTCGCTGGACGACTATGGCGTCGCCCCAGTGCCGATAACAGCCCCCGCCGCCAGGTGAGATCGCCCTGGCCGGGCGCAGCGCCCGGAACCCGGCCCGTCGGCAATTCACCCGAACTCCGGCCGGCAAAACTCGAACCGGCCCTTGACATACAGCCGGCAGCCGCTAGCATAGAGGAAGTTGTTGAACGGCGTGTTCGTCTATCGGTTAGGACACGGCCCTCTCAAGGCTGAAAGACGGGTTCGATTCCCGTACGCGCTACCAACCTCCGTTGCGACCAATAGAATCAAGGGTGTTTGCACTACAGCCAAAAGGCAAAGGTGCCACTGCTAAAGCCCAGCGCTAGAAGCTCCACCTGGTTCTAGCGATGTTTAAATATGTTCCAGCTTTCCAGCGGTGTCTCGCGAGCATTGAGCGGGCTGACACGTCGACCCCGTCCGACCTGTCTGGCGCTCTGCTCCAAGCGCGTCAGATGTAAAGAAACACGTAAACCGCAAAGGCTATAGCCAGCAGTCCGGCAATGGCCGCAACGGACCAGAGAAAATTCCGCTTCTGCGCGGCGAGCGAGAACGTGGACACCACCACCGCCGCCTGCGCTGCCAGCATCCCGAAGAAAAATTTCCCGCTGCGCTTGTGATGCCGCTCGGCGGAGAGATTGTTCTTGCGGACCTGCAATTCCAGCAGATTGGCGATGGCTTGATTCAAGCGCGATTCGGCGTCATAACGTGCGGCATTGAACCGCATCCGCGCCGCGGCGAAATCGCGGGCGAGCGCCCGGTCTGACGCCACCGCGCTCTCCAGGCGATCAATGGCCTGAATGATCGGCTTCGTGGAGTTGTCGAAATCCCCGCTGTCGTTTCGGGCGGATTGGAGCGCGGTAGCGAGGGTGGCTGCGTCCAATTGGTTGAGTTGCGCCGCGAGTTCGGCGTCGGTTTTTGAGCTCTCCACGGCTTCAAGCGCCGCTTTTACCTGCTCATTGAGCTTGGTGTGCGTGAAGGCGGGTAATTCATTTTTCTCCAGCGCCGCAATGGCTAAAGCGTCGGTGTTTGGCAACGCGCTGGCGGCGAACGGGCGCACCTCGGCGCTGGCTTGGAGGAGTTCGAGCGAATTGCGCTGCATCGCGCTGCGAAGTTTCTTGGCCTGAAAATAATTCCACTGGTCGCCGGCCTTGGATTGGATCTGGGCGGCGTAGGCGCGGTCGTATTGCGCGCGGGTCATTTCGCTCGACGCGAGTCCTGCCAGCAAGGTCGCGATCACGGTCATCACCACGGGTGTCACCAGGAGCAGCTTGCCCATCGCGGTCTGCGGCACATCGGACTTCAGAGGTTCGGGAATCTGTATTTTCATGTTGTTGATCCAAGCGGAGCTTAATTAAACCCGGCGCAAAAAGGAATGGTTGTTTGCGACCGAATATCACAGAAAGTCTGCAGCGCCGGCCGTAATTGGTAAGGGTTTCCTCATGAAATGTCCGGCGTGCGACTGCGAAATGACCGAGATGGGCGGCGTCAGCGTGGATGCCTGCCACGGCGGCTGCGGCGGCATCTGGTTTGATGCCTATGAACTCCAACGGGTGAACGAACAAAATAGTGGCACGGACTAACGTCCGCGGCTGCGAAGTTCTCAGCGTGCCGGCGCGGTTGGCGGGCTTGGTGGATGCTGGTGATCCCGCCTGGGAATGGGCTTTGCGGCCGACCGGTTGCGGGGCGGAGCCAAAAAGTGGCTTGCCTGGACCTCCCGGGAATGATGAAGTGAGCCAGTGTTCGGACCCAAACATATAGCCTACGATCAATTCCCATGCAAAAACCACGCCTAAGCTTCTGGCAGATTTGGAACATGAGTTTCGGGTTCTTCGGCATCCAGTTCGGCTGGGGCCTGCAGATGGCGAACATGAGCACCATCTACCAGAACCTGGGGGCGAAGGAGTCCGAGTTGGCCGTGCTCTGGCTGGCGGCGCCGCTCACCGGCCTGCTGGTGCAACCGATCATCGGTTACGCGAGCGACCGCACCTGGGGATCGCTGGGGCGGCGGCGGCCCTATTTCCTGGTAGGCGCGATCCTGGCCAGCCTGGCCCTTGTCGCCATGCCGAATGCGGGGGCGGTCTGGATGGCGGCGGGGTTGCTCTGGATCCTGGACGCAAGCGTGAATATCACGATGGAGCCGTTCCGGGCGTTTGTGGGCGATTTGCTGCCCAGCGAGCAGCGCAAGAGCGGCTTCGCCATGCAGAGCCTCCTGATCGGGTTCGGAGCGGTGCTGTCCTCGGCGCTGCCCTACATGCTCACCAACGGGTTCGGGATCAGCAACGAGGTAACCCTGGGCAGCCGGATCCCGCCCGCCGTCAAGCTCGCATTCTACATCGGGTCGGCAGTTTTCTTTGCCGCGGTGCTCTACACGATACTGACCACCCGCGAGTACCCGCCCGACGACCTGGCGGCCTTCCGCAAGATGAAGGAGGAGTCTGCGGGAGTCGGCCATGCTTTTGGCGAAATCCTTGGGGGTATCCGCTCGATGCCCCGGACGATGCGCCAGCTTTCCGTGGTGCAGTTTTTCACCTGGTTTGCGCTGTTCTGCATGTGGCTTTACTTCGTGCCGGCGGTGGCGACGGGAGTGTTCCACGGAAGGCCATTGAGCTTTCTCGATCCTGCCAGCAAGGCCATGCTTGAAAGCGACGGCGGCAAGCTCTACATCGCGAAGGCCGCGGACATGGCGCGCGCCTATGAGGCCCGCAAGAAGGAGCTCTCGGATGAGTCCTCGCGGGACGCGGGGCAGCGCCCGTGGCATGATGCCGTCCTGCAGATGTTCGGGTTGAAGCCCGCCGCGCCCGATCCCGGCGCCCGGATTGACGCGAAGGCCCTGAAAGAGCTGATGGCGGGCCTGCCGTCCGCGCCCGGCGCGGTGTCCAAGGAGGAGGCGGAAAGCCCCCTGGTGCGGACCTTTGCGGGGGCGCTGATGCGGCACAAGGTCGCCGGGCCGCGCTCGTTGGGAGCCATGCCTGCCGCGGAGGATATGTCCGGCGCCCTGGCGGCGGCCCGAAACTATCAGCAGGGTGCGGCGTGGGGCGGCGTCTGCTTTTCGGCCTACAACGGCACCGCGTTTTTCTTTGCATTCGTGCTGCTGGCGCTGGTCAAGCGCTTCTCCGCCCGCTCCATTCACCGGGTGTGCCTGGCGTGCGGCGGGGCCGGGTTGATCCTGGCGGTGGTGTTCCCGCAGCAATACCTGCTGATCGGGTCCATGTTGCTGGTAGGGGTGGCCTGGGCCAGCATCCTTTCGATGCCCTACGCGATGCTGGCCAATGCCATTCCCGCCCCGAAGATGGGATTCTACATGGGAGTGTTCAACTTCTTCATCGTCATCCCGCAGATTTTGGCATCGCTTGGGCTGGGGGCACTGATGAAACACATGCTGGGCGACAACCCGATGAATGCCGTCCTGCTCGGTGGGGTGTCAATGGTCGTCGCCGGCCTGTGCGTCGGGGTGGTGTCGAAGGATGTGGACAGTTCCGAGGCCGCGAGCACCGAGTTTGGAGGCTAACGGGAAAGGAAAGCAGGTGTTTCAGGTGCCCATTTGCCGCTGGCCGAAGCGGCGGGCACCCGTGACAGTCGCGGCGGGGCGGCGGGAGCCCTGTACCACCCGCACTGGGAACTCGCCTGGTTGGAGGTGTAGTTTCATGGTGGCGTCCAGGCCGTGCTCGGCGAGTTTCTCGCGCATCACCGCATGGTTCTGGCACCAGGACTCTTCCTTTTCCTTGTCGCGAAGCCGCTGCTGCTCGGTCATTTCGCCAGCTTCGCCAAATCGAATCATGGCCGTCTGGACCAGGCTGAGGTCGTCGTTGACGACCATCTCGACGGCGTACTCGGATTCGCCGTCGCGCTGGACGACGATGCGGCCAGCGGTCTGCATCGCTGTTTCCATTCCTTCGACAATCGCGTAGCCCATGCTCTTGAGGCTTTGGAGCAGTAATCGGCGTTTCTGTTCCCGCTGCGCCGCTTTGTCCGCAGCGGCGAGGGTTTCTTCGAGGCGGGCCGCCAGGGGTTTGAGGTTGGCGCAGGTGCCTGAGCGGCGCAATTGGCGCAGGTCGTCACACATCGCTTGGATGCCGGGTTGATCGGAATGTACGGCGGCTTTGTCAATTAGCTCGTCCATTTCCTGTGCCCAGCGTTCGTATTCACGCAACCGGCGGATGCGCTGGTCGCAGTCGAGCACCAGAGCCTCGTAGAGCATCAGACGCCGGCTTGCCTCCCGTTCGCGCCGGATTTCTTCCGCGCGCTTCTGAATGGCCTGCCAACCACCAGTAGTTTCCAGAACCCCGATCTCAGCGAGGAGGGCATCGAGTTTACGCTGCACATGGTCCTCAGCCAGCGCTTCAGCGGCGGGCGACGAGGCGTGGCAGGCCAAGAAGTCCTGTAGTGACTCCTTCTTGGCAAGGCTGGACAGTTTACGGACGATCTTTTGGCGTTGCTCCTCGGCGCGCTCAGCTCTCACTTTTTCAATGAAATGCTGAACATCGGCCTGAGCTTTCTGCAGAATTTGCTGTGCCTGGGCGAGGTGCGCCTCGGGGCCATCGAGCATGTTTGGAGTTACCTC
>JAPLUA010000258.1 GCA_026397855.1 Verrucomicrobiota bacterium
GTCGGCTTCGGGCAGGCCGTGGGGGTCGAAGCGGTAGCGGTAGTGCAAGCGCAGCAGCTCCTGCAACCGGCTTTGGAGGTCCGCCAGCGCCGGGTCATTTGTCGCGCGCAGGAGCCACGCGGACAGCGGCTCGCCGGGCTGCCGGCCAGCGCCCCGCTCGGCCAGGCGCTGTTCGATCTGGTAGAACTCCGAGTCGAGCCCCGGCCAGGAGTCGAGTGTGCCCGGGGCTTCGCGGGACTGGTTTTTCTGCCGTCGCCGGCTGCGGAAGATGATCTGGTAGAGCAGCAGGGCCAGGATCGGCACCAGCGCCCACAAGAGGTATTGGCGCAGTTGGCTCTGGCCCCAGCGGAAGCGGGAGAACTCAAAGTAGATGCGCGACCAGAAGTCCCAGAACGCCTGGATCGGCGAGGCGTGATCGGCTTCCTCCTTGATCCACGATCCCGGGGTGGTGTCGAAGTCCTGCCAGATTTTAGCAGTTTCATTCCAGACCAGGCACCAGGCGTGGGCGTCGCGCTGGCGGACAATGTATTTGCGGCCGTAGGCCTCATGCACGGCGTAACCGACGGCATAGCGGGCGGGGATTCCGAGCTGGCGCAGGAGCAGGACGGTGGCGGTGGCAAAGTATTCGCAGTGGCCGGCGCGGCTCTTGATGAGGAATCGGCTGAGCGGGGTTTCGTTGGTGCCGTAGAGCCGCCCGGGGCCCTGCCAGGTGGTGTAGCGGAACTTGCCTGAGCTCTGGAAAAAGGCGGCGAGCGAGCGCAGGGCCTGCCTGCGATTGCGCGGCTCCAGGCCCAGCTCGGCAATGACCTCGCTGAGCGCGTTGGTCTCCCTGGGCGAAACGGCGAGGTCCGCGTCCGTATTGCTGGGGGAGTCAACGGTCTCCCCCGGCCCGTAGAGGGCATCGAAGACCACGAGCCCCGGTCCTTCCGCCAGGACGGCGCCCAGGAGGCTCTTCTGCAAGGTGAACGCGGAGAGGTTTTCGAGCTGACCGCAGCCGCTGGGCAGGGGCAGCAGGGCCTTGCCGCCGGGGAGGTAACAGGCCAGCTTGACGGCCTCGCTGTTGGTTTTGCCGGGCAGCAGCCTCCAAGTGGTGTGGTTGGCCTCCTCGGTGATGGGTTCGAAGCGGTCCCGGGCGACCTCGGTGTACCAGGTCCCCGTTTTGTAGGTGCGGTAGCTGGCTTCCCGCAGCAGGCCGGGCGGGCGGCTCCCCTCCGCCAGCTCCAGGCGAATCACAATCCTGCCCGAGCCTTTCAAGCGGCCGATCTTGCCAAGCGCCGTCTTGCTTTGCATCGGGTCGGCGCCGCCGCCCACCGCGCGCGCGAGCCACTGGGGATAGTGGCCTTCAATCAGGCGGTAGAGCCGGCCGGCAGCGATCTGGCCGCCGTAGCCCAGGGCAATTGCGGCAGCGAGGGTCCCGACCCATGCCGCCGGGCTGAACCGCCGCGAGCGCAGGGACCAAAGCCCCCACACCAGCAGCACGGCCAGGCCCCAGAAGAAGCTCGAATCGTCCCGGACGCGGAACGCGGCGGCGAACAGGCAGGTGGCGAAGTAGGCAAACGCGACGTTCACGTTGGGTGCCTGGGGCGAAGACTGGCCGCCCTTGCGCACCGGCTGCCAGCGCCAATGCATCAGGAGCGAAATCGTCTCCGGCGGGATGCCCTCGCGGACGTTGAACGTCTGCGCGGCAATGAACAGGAAGAACACCATCGGCAGCGCGCGGAGCCAGATGGCGACCGCGCGGGCGCTGGCAACGCCGGAGCTGCGATGGTTGGCCATGCTGGGGTCTTGCAGGAATCCGATGAAGTCCGCCGGGCCGCCGGTGGATGTGAAGGCATAGACCGCCACCGCCAGCAGCAGCAGCGCACAGAAGACCCAGATCCGGCGGAAATCCTCGTCTCCCAGATCCCACCGCGGCTTGACCCACCGCGCGCTTTCCAGCACCACGGCTATGACCGCGCTGGCGGCGAGGTAATCGGTCTGCCAGCCCCAGAAGAGCAGCGCCGCCCCGAGGAGGAAGGGGGGGGGCTTCATGAGGGGTGGCGGGTGACGGGGGACGAGTGGCGGGTGACGGGGGACGGGTGACGAGTGACGGGGGACGGGGGACGGGGGGCGCGAGGGGTGAGGATTGCGAGGGGGGAGGTCATGTCAGGTTTGCCAGGCCTTCCTCGATCCGGCCAATTTGCAGCACGTGGAAGCGGTGGGGGGCGTCGCGGAGCGGGCCGGGGTCGGGCGACGGGTCCCCGCCGGGCTCGACGATGACGAGCACGAGCACCGGCATGCCGAGGCGGCAGAGTTTATCAATGAAACCGCGCCGCTCCTCATCCCACTCCAGGAACACGCAGATGCAGCCGCTCAATGCGCCGACGTGGGAGAGCACCAGGTGCTCCAGCGCCTGGAACGAGCGGTCGGGGCACGCCCGCACTGACGCCAGGATCTCGAGCATCTGATCCTCGCGGGCCAGGCCGCGCCCGGCGGTGAAGCAGTAGGATTGCGGGCCGACGAAGAGCAGATCGAGGAGCGATTCCTGGGTTTGAACCGTGCAGACGAACGACGCCGCAACCGAGACGGCTTCCTCGAACACCTCGCTGTGCTGGTGATCGGTGAACGTGTCCAGCACCAGGGCGTGCCGCACGAAGAACTCGTCCTCGAACTCCTTCACCACCGGTTTGCCGGCCTTGGCCCAGCTCCGCCAGTGGATGTGGCGCAGCGGATCGCCGTTGCGGTAGTCGCGCAGGGCGACAAACTCGTCGCTCTGCCCGACGCTCGCGGCCAGCGCCACCCCGCCCTCCTGGTATTTCATCGTGCCCGGCAGGGCGATGGGCGGCAACGGGTAGCGATTCGGCAGGATCAGCGCCGCCTGGGGCAGAGGGATCGTGACAAAAGCGCGGAAGAGCCCGAGGGGGTCCGGGCGGGCCAGGGTGATCCCATCGAAACGGAGCACCCCGCGGCGCAGGGGGGTCAGTTCCACCCGGACCTCGGTCTCCTGGTTCGGCGCCGCCGCCGGCACCTCGGCCTGACGAACCGTCGCCAGCTTGAAGCGATTGGCCCGGCGGCCCGGGCTGACCCGGAACGAGCGGACGCGCTTCTCCTCGGCCCGCTGCGCGGCGCGCCAGTCCTTGTACGAAGGCCGCGGGTCAGCCAGGTTCTCCAGGAGCGTCAGGCCGCTCTGCGTCCGGGTGCTCAGGTTTCGCAGCACGATGCGGTAGCTGAAAGGAGAGCCGACGGTGCCCAGGGCCGGCAGCAGGCGGTTGGCGGTGAAGCGCGCGCGAAACGACCCGGCAAAACAAACCGCCACGAGCATCAAACACAGCAGCAGGATAAACGCCTGGTAAGAGGCGCTCAGATCGAGATCCACCCCGGCCACGCCGACGGTCATGAGGGCGCCAAGCATCGCCAGCCCCGGTTTGGTGAACCGCCGCAGCGCCCAGTAGCGCAGCCCGGAGTAAAGCCGGTAGAGGCGATAAAAGAGCTTCCGGACAGGGTTCACGGTTCAGGCGGGTTCGGTCCTGCGCCAGCCCCTCCCCGGGAATGGCGCTTACTTAAGCTCCTTTTGTCTTGGCGCATGGGGATCTAAATCCAGAGACGCATCCGGCGCCACCGCATCGTAACGCAGACTTTCAGTCTGCTGTATCGCAGGTTTTCAACCTGCTGGCCTGACCCGCTGCAGGCGTGCTTGAATACGGCCGACGCTCTGCCGATTACAAATCGGCGATACAGCAGACTACAAGTCTGCGTTACGGGAACATGCGAAGCGCGCGTCTGGATCATGCGGGCACCTTGATACTTTTTACGACCTCATCCACGACGCCGCGGGCGGTCTGGCCGGAGAAGCGGGCCTGGGGCTGCATCATCAGCCGATGCGCAATGACCGGCACGGCCAGTTCCTGGATCTGGTCCGGGGTGACGAAGTCCAGGCCATCAAACAGTGCCAGGGCCTGCGCGGCTTTCATCAGGGCGATGGAGGCGCGCGGGCTGGCACCCAACTGCACCCCCGACGCCCCGCGCGTCGCGCTGACCAGGCTCACAATGTAGCGCTTCAGCTCCGCGCTGATCCGCACATCCTGCGCCGCGCGCTTCAGCGCCAGCACCTCGGTCAGCGAGGCGCAGGGCTTCAGCTCGTCCAGCGGGTGATTGTGCTCCTGGGCGGTGAGGATGACGACCTCCTCGTCCGGATGAACGTAGCCGAGCGCGAACCGCATCGCGAAGCGGTCCATCTGCGCCTCGGGCAGGGGGTAGGTGCCCCGGAACTCCACCGGGTTCTCCGTGGCGATGACGAAGAACAGGTCCTCCAGGTTGCGGCGCTCGCCGTCCACGCTCACCTGGCTCTCGCCCATGGCCTCGAGCAAAGCCGATTGCGTGCGCGGGGAGGCGCGGTTGATCTCATCGGCCAGGAGGATGTTGGTGAAGATGGGGCCTTCGTGGAAGTGGAACTGCTGGTCGCGCTGGCTGAACACCGACACGCCCAGGATGTCCGAGGGCAGCAGGTCGGGGGTGAACTGAATGCGCTTGAAACGGGCGTCAATGGACCGCGCGAGCGCCTTGGCCAGGGTGGTCTTCCCGGTGCCGGGGAAATCCTCCAGCAGCAGGTGCCCGCCGCTGGCCAGGGCGGCCAGCAGCTTGCGCGTCGAGCCGGCCTGGCCTTGCATGATCTTGGCGATATTGGCGGCGATTCTCTGGTAAACCTCGCGGGCGGCCTGGTGAGTGTTGGATGTCATGAATTGAATGGGCGGATATGAGTCGTCGGCTTCGGCATTATCGGCCGGGTCGGGCCTGTCGGCAAGCCGGCAGACCTGGCGTCACCGGCGCATCGTGCCGCCGCCCCCGGGCCAGCCTGGAAGGTTGGCCGACAGGAGCAAGCCGGAGGCTCGCTCTACTACGAAACGGAGGGCATCCAGAAGCGCGAAACTAATTTTCTGCGAGGATAGTGTAAAAATGTCTTGTTTCCCGGCGGCGCTCCGGTAGCCTCCGGCCCCATGAAAGTTGAATTCTACGGACATGTCCGTCAATACCATAACATCAAATCGGAAATTGATACGAATATCCAGAAGGTTCTGGAGAGCGGCCAATACGTCATGGGCCCCATGCTCAAGCAGCTCGAAGGCGAACTCGCAGCCTATCACGGCACGAAGTACGCCATCGGCCTGGGCAACGGCACCGACGCCATCTGGCTGGCTCTGATGGCCCTCGGGATCGGCCCCGGGGATGAAGTCATCACCCACCCGAACACCTTCTTCGCCACCGCGGAAGCCATCTGGATCGCCGGCGCCACCGCCGTCTTTGTCGATTGCTGCCCCAAGACCAAGTGCATTGATCCGAGCAAGATCGAAGCGGCGATCACCCCCAAGACCAAGGCGATCATCCCCGTCCACCTGTATGGCCAATGCGCCGACATGGTTGCTATCAAGCAGATTGCCGATAAGCACAACCTCAAGATCATCGAGGACAACGCCCAGGCCATCGGCGCCGCCGGCCCGAACTTCAAGATCGGCCAGCTCAGCGACGCCGCCACCACGAGCTTCATCATCCAGAAGAACCTCGGCACGTTTGGCGACAGCGGTGCGCTCGTCACCAACAACGCGGACATTGACGCCCAGGTGCGCCGGTTGCGCAATCACGGCTCGACGGCCCGCAATGTCCACAGCTACGGCTTCAACAGCCGCCTGGACGACATCCACGCCGGCATCCTGAGCGCCAAGCTCAAGCACATTGACTCGTATAATGACGCCCGCCGCAAGTGGGCCGCCCGCTACACCGCCGGCCTGAAGGATTGCAAGACGTTCGACATGCCCGTCGAGCTGCCCGGCTATCACCACGTCTTCCACCTCTACGTCATCGAGACCAAGAAGGTCGAATGGCGCGACCAGTTGGTGGATTTCCTGGTCAAGAACGGCGTGGACGCCAAGACCCATTACTCGATCGCCATCCACAAACAGGCTGGCTATCCGTGGGGCAAGCAAGCCCGCATCGTCGGCCCCGTCCCCTACGCCGAAGCCAACGCAGCCTGCTGCGTCAGCCTCCCGATGTTCCCCGAACTCACCGCCGAGGAAGTGGACTACGTCATTGCCAAGGTCAAGGAATGGGACGCGCAGCATGCCGCCCAGGCCCCCGCCGGCAAAGGCCCCGCCCAAGCCGGCGCCACCTGCTGCTGCTCCAAGTAGCATCCAGATAGAATCTGAACGGGCGCCACGGGATTCCCCCCGGGCGCCCGTTTTCACACCCACCAAAGATCACGTTTCACGAATCACGCATCACGAATCACGTCTTATGAGCAAATACTCCGTCCTAGTCGTCGGCATGGGCAAGCGCGGCATGCACCACGCCACCAGCTTCAACGCCAATCCCAGGTTCAAGGTTGTCGGCATGTGCGACATCGATCCCAAGCGTCTGGAAGACGCCGCCGCCAAACTCGGCAACCCGCAGACCGGCACCGATGCCGCCGCGCTCGCCATGGCCGTCAAGCCAGACGTGTTCTGCTTCTGCAC
>JAPLUA010000085.1 GCA_026397855.1 Verrucomicrobiota bacterium
GCGCCCAAGGCCGCCAGCGAGGTCGCCAAGCAGGAAGCGAAACCTGCGGCAGCGGGCTCCGAAAAGCCCGCCGGCATGGAAGCCGCGAAAAAGAAGGAGCAGTTGCGCGAGTGCAGGAAAGCCCGGGTGGCACGCTCGCCGTTAGAGGGGCGCGGCCCGCTGGCGGAGCCCGGGGCCATCCTGATCGAGGGCGCAACCGTATGGACATGCGCAACCAACGGGATGCTCACCAACGCCCAGGTGCTCGTCTCCGGCGGGAAAATCCTGGACGTCGGCTACCTGGGAGAACGCAAGACCGGGCCGGGCACGCTGGTGATGGATGGCCGGGGACTGCATGTCACGCCCGGCCTGATTGATGCCCACAGCCACACCGCCATCCTGGGCGCGGTGAACGAATCAACAATCCCATCCTCCGCCATGGTCCGGATTGGCGACGTCGTGAACTCGGAAACCAGCCACCTTTACGAGCAGCTTGCCGGCGGAGTCACGACCGTAAACCTGCTGCACGGCTCAGCGAACCCGATCGGCGGCCAGAGCTGCGTCATCAAGCTCCGCGACGGCGCCGGGCCGGAGGAACTGGTCTTCGACGCCGCAGCCCCGGGCATCAAGTTCGCCCTGGGCGAAAACCCGAAGCAGGCAGGCCGCGGAGACCAGTTCACGACCCGCTTTCCCCAGACCCGCATGGGGGTCCGCACCTTTATCAACAACCGCTTCACCGCTGCCCGGGATTACCTCGCCAAAACGGAGCAGGCGGCCCGCGAGTCCACCCTTCCCCCGCGGCGCGATCTTGAGCTGGAGGCAATCGGCGAAATCCTCCAGGGCCGACGCTGGATCCATTGCCACGCCTACCGCCAGGACGAAATGCTGATGCTCATCCGCCTGATGGAGAGCTTCGGCGTGGGGATCGGCAGCTTCGGCCACGTGCTCGAAGGCTACAAGGTGGCCGATGAGATCGCGAAGCATGGAGCGGGGGCTTCCATGTTCTCGGATTGGTGGGCCTACAAGTTCGAGGTCTATGACGCCATCCCCTACAGCGGAAGCCTCATGCGCGACCGCGGCGCGCTCGTCTCGTTCAACTCCGACTCGTCGGACGTCGCCCGCCGGCTTTACACCGAAGCCGCCAAGGCGGTGAAATATGGCGGCACACCCGAGGTCGAGGCCCTGAAGTTTGTAACGCTCAACCCGGCCCGCCAGCTCCGCATGGAACAACGCGTCGGCTCGTTGGAGCGCGGGAAGGACGCCGATTTCGCCATCTGGTCCATGTCCCCGCTCGACTCCCGCACCGTCTGCCTCCAGACCTGGATCGAGGGGAAGAAGTATTTTGATCGCTCGCTCGATGCCGCCCGCACCGCACGGATGGAAAAGGAACGCGCCGATCTCATCGCCAAGGCAAAGCGCATCGCCAAACTCTCGGGCGGGGCGGGAGGCGGCGAAGAGGGCAGCGGCGATTCCTTCTTCCGCACCTGCCTGGAGCACGAGTTTGACTCCCAGGACCGGCATTGCCTGGACGAGTGACTCTTGAATCCAACTGGCTCGACAAGCAGGAGTTCAACCCCTAGTTTGAAGACATGGCGGCAACGGCCACACCGGAAATAGCACCAGTCGTAGTCCAGGAACCCCAGGACAAGCCGAAGTCCGGCCTTGAGCCGGGCTACCTGGTGGTGTGCTGGAATGACCCCGTGAACTACATGCATTACGTCACGCACGTCTTCCAGATGGTGTTCGGCTGGTCACGAAAGAAGGCGGAGTTTCACATGCTCCAGGTCCATGAGCAGGGGAAAAGCATTCTGGCGCGGGAGAGCATGGAGAAAGCGGAGCATTACGTGCATGAGCTCCAGAAGTACACCCTGCATGCAACCATGGAGAGGGACGAGTGAAACTGCTGCGGCGGACCGGGGATAAGATGGTTTTCCAGGTGGACCTGCGAGAGTCGGTTCTCCTCCAGCAGACGCTCAAGCTCTATCCCCGCGTGCCGCCAGCCCACCAGCCGCTGAGCAATTCAGGGAAACTGCCCGACCCGCAGGAAAATCAGCGCCTGCTCGACGATGCCCTGGCAGATCATCGCGCGGCGAACAAAAAGCAGGTGCAGGCTTTTGTGACCGATCCGCGCCGGTTCAAGCCCATAGAGGACGGCTTCCGGCTTTCCCTCACGCGCCCCGATGCTGAATGGTTGCTGCAGGTGCTCAACGACGTCCGGGTCGGCAGTTGGCTCATTCTCGGCTCGCCGGAGGAAAGGCCGAAAGCGCCGACCGCCAAGACCACGCCCGATTTCTGGGCCATGGAGATAGCGGGCTATTTTCAGGAGCAACTCCTTGAGTCGCTGATGGGGGATGGAACTTGAAACGTGATGCGTGATGCGTGATGCGTGAGAGGCAACAGGTCACGCATCACGCATCACGCATTATCCAACCATGCGCGTAACCATTCTCAACCAGCGTCTCCAATTCCCCAGCCCCCGACTTGCGGACGACGAGGGCCTCGTGGCGGTTGGCGGTGACTTGTCGGTGGCGCGGCTCCTCCTGGCCTACCGCTCGGGGCTTTTCCCGTGGACCGCCGATCCGGCCACCTGGTGGTCGCCCGACCCGCGGGGGGTTTTCGAGAAAGTCATCCGCAAAGGGGAGTTCGAGATCACGTTTGACCGCGCGTTCCGGCAGGTGATGGAAGCCTGCGCGGCCCCGGCGCGTGGCAGGCGAACCACGTGGATTAGCCCCGAGTTCATTGACGCTTACACCGCCATGCACGGGCAGGGCCACGCTCACAGCGTCGAGTGCTGGCAAGCCGGGCGACTGGTCGGTGGCGTTTACGGTGTGGCGATCGGGGGCCTGTTCGCGGGGGAATCCATGTTCCACCGCGCAAGCAATGCGTCCAAGGTGAGCCTCTTTCACCTGGTAGAGCACCTGCGCAGCCGGAGCTTTGCGCTGTTCGACATCCAGATGGTGACCCCGGCGACCGAGCAACTAGGCGCGATCGAGATTCCACGGGAGGAGTATCTCCAACGATTAGCGGCGGCGGTGGGTCGGAAGTGCTCGTTTTAGAAAGCGGCCTTGGACCACGGTCCCAACACCCTGCCGAAGGGGTCCACTTTCAAATATCGCGTCCGCTTCCCCGGTTCCCGTCTCCCATCCGACGGGAGGGGGGCACGGGTGAAGGCCATCGCACTGGCCCGGGCGATGCCTGGGCCGTCGTGCAAGTGTTGGAAAGTGCCACTATTGACCCTTCCAAGCCGGAACGCCGACGTTCCAACGGCTTTGTCATTGGCCCGACTGCCGGAACTTCTCCGGGCGCGCGTGCTTGCGGAAAGGGGCCGGACGACATAGACTCGGCGGCATACAATACTGATTATTTAGAAGAGCATGAAAGCCGCCTACATCAATCACACCGGAACGCCTGACGTCATTACCTACGGGGACCTGCCGACACCCAAACCGACCACCCGCCAGTGCCTGATCAAGGTTGGCGCCGTGGACGTGAACCCTATTGACACCTACATCCGCAGCGGAGCCATCCCGGCAAAGCTGTCGTATCCCTTTATCCTGGGCCGCGACCTGGCAGGCACCGTGGTGGAAGCCGGGGCAAGCGTCAAAGGCTTCAAGGTCGGCGACCGCGTTTGGGCCACGAACCAGGGCACCGACGGGCGCCACGGGACGTTCGCCGAATTCGCCGCGGTGGATGAGCGCTGGCTGCATCCCATCCCGGAGGGCGTAACCGACGAGGATATCGTGGCACTGTCGCTGGTCGGCATTACGGCGCACATTGGCCTGGTGCACTACTGTCATGTAAAGGCCGGCGAAACATTGTTCGTCAACGGCGGATCGGGCGGCGTCGGATCCTGCGTGGTCCAGATGGCGAAGATCCTCGGGGCGCGCGTCATCACCACCGCCGGCAGCCCGGAGAAAATCGCCCTGTGCCGGCAGTTGGGGGCGGATGTGGTCGTGAATTACAAGACGGAAGACGTGGACGCCGCGATCAAGGCGTTTGCGCCCGAAGGCATCAATGTCTGGTGGGAAACGCTGCGCGAGCCCAATTTCGAGCGGACGATTCCCTTGCTGGCCATGCGCGGCCGGATGGTTCTCATGGCCGGGCGCGAAGCAAAACCCGTGTTCCCGGTCGGCCCTTTCTACGTCAAGGACTGCTCCCTGCACGGCTTCGCCATGTTCAACGCGACCGCGCGCGAGCAGCGGAATGCCGCCAACGCCATCAATCGCTGGGTGACCGAAGGCAAGCTCAAGGCGCGGATTGACCGGGTTCTCCCGCTGTCCCAGGCCGCCGCGGCACACCGGCTCCAGGAGGAAAGCACGATCCAGCAGACCGGCGCTCTTGCGGGCAAGATCGTGCTTAAGCCTTAAGGCACGTGTAAGAACAAGTTAGAACCCCGCCTTGCTTAGCTCGGCCTCCAGTGCCATCTGGAATTGTTCGACGTCTGCAGCCGGCGGTCGGTAGCCCGGCTGCTGCGGGATCAGGCCCAACCGGCCCGATTGATCGAGCTGCCAGGCGGCGGTGTTGCCGTCGCTGAACGTGACCTTGCCGCTCACCATCGCGCCGGGGCGGGTGAGCTGGTCCACGGAGAGGGATACGCGGCCCGGGCCACCGGCAGGCGGGGCGGACATTGGAGCCGCGGAATTCGGCGCGGTCGGCCGGTCGGCTGCGCCCGCGGCTGACAGCGGCGATTCCACCGGCTTCACCGGCTCCGGATCTTTGGGCGTCAGCTTCAGATCATCCACCAGCAGGCGGACTTCCATGTAGGTCATCGTCAGGCTGAGATCGGACACCAGCCGGGTTTGAATCTCCGAGAGTTTCAGCCCCTGACCGATCCACTCCGCCACTGTTTTCCGTTGTGCTTCATCCAGGTTCATAATTCGTTTGCTCATTATTCACGGGGATTGGCCCCGGATTCAACTCTTGTTTCACGGCCAGGCCAAGCGCCTTGCGGTAATCCTCGGGCCGGTCAATGTCCATTTCCAGGCCCGGATCGTCCGCGGGGCAAAGAGCGATCTCCCCTGCCCTGCCCTGCAGGAACTGCTTCAAGGTGGCTGCCGTCGAATTCGCCAACGCCAGAAACGCCGCCCGGGGCAACACGACCGGGTGCCGCCCGTGACCATCGCGGGCAGGCTGGCAAATCATCTCGGGCCGCCCGGCGGCGAATTCGAGCACGCAGCGCAAAGTTTCGCCACGCACCAGCGGTTGGTCTCCCAGGACAATCGCCCAGCGGCTGAGCCCCGGCTCCCACCCCACCCATTGCGCGGCGCATTGGATCGAGGAGAACATCCCGCGGTCGGGGGCCCGATTAAATATACGGTCTGCCGGCGGGAAAGCGAGCCGGTCCAACTCGGCTTCGGTGACCTGGTCGCCTGCGGCACAAACCATGGTGATTTGCCGCGCGCCCAGCGTCCGCCACTGGCCAAGCAAGTGACCTAGCATTGATGTGCCGCCCCAGGGGAGCAGCAGCTTGGGACACCCCATGCGGGCCGACCTGCCCGCAGCCGGGATGACCACGCCGACAGAGTTCGCAAGGGGGGCAAGCTCAGGCATAAGCGAACTTTGCGGTGGATCGCACTTCCCGGTCCAGGGTCAACCCCGGGCCAGCCGCACAATCGCTTTCGCGGCTCGCGCCAGCGCCGTCGCCTCTTCGGGCGTGCCGATGGTGATCCGCAGGTAACTGCGCACGGACGGGTGGCTGAACCACCGCACCAGGATTCGCCGGTCGCGCAGCCGCTGGAGCCAGTCCTCGGCAGGGAGCACCGGTGGCCGGGCGAGAATGAAGTTCGTCTGGCTCGGCAAGACTTGGAAGCCGAGTTCGGCCAGATCGAGGCTCAGCTTTTCCCGCGTGGCAATAATCTTCCGGAAGTTCGCGCGGTAATGGGACAGGTCATCCAGCGTTGCGAGGGCGGCGACCTGTCCGAGCCCGTTAACGTTGTAGCTGTCCCGGATCTTGTCCAGCGCCGCAATGAGGGCCGGGTGGCCGACGAAATACCCCACGCGCTGGAAGCAGAGCGAGTAGGATTTGGAGAATGTCCGGGCGACCAGCACATGCGGATATTTAAGCGCCAGCGCCATGGCGTTCTCGCCGGCAAAATCCACGTAGGCCTCATCGAGGACCAGGACGCCTTTCTGCGCGCGACAGAGCGCGTCCAACTGCGCAAGCCGGTAGCCGTGGCCGCTCGGGGCATTCGGCGTGGTCACAAAGGTCAGCGCAGCGCGAAAGTCCCATCGCCTGCCGCGCTTCAAATCGGGAATGGCGGGCAGGTCGAAATCGGCAAGGAGCGGCACCGCGTTGGTCGTGGCACCGTGGGTTTCCGCCAGCACCGGGTAAAGCGAGTAGCTGGGGTGAAAGAATTGAACCGTCGCCTTGTGCCGCTGCGAACGGCCGACCGCGGCCCCAGGCTCGGCGAAGGCCCGCACAGCCAGCGCCAGCAGCTCGTCCGATCCGTTGCCCAGGATGATATTCCCGGGGCTGACACCGTGGAGCCCGGCCAGCCTCTCGCGCAAGGCCTGGGCTGTCGGATTTGGATAAAGCCGGAGCCGCGCATCCACGGCGGCCTTGATAGACGCCAGGACCTTCGGCGATGGCGGGTACGGATTCTCGTTGGTGTTGAGCTTGATCAGCCCTTTAATCTTCGGCTGCTCGCCGGGGATGTAGGGATGCAAAGCCCGCACCAGCGGACGGATCAGCCCTTGCGGATTTTTCATGATCGGGAAAGGGGTAATGCCGGCTCGGCTAGAACCGAATCTCCGCCGATCTTCCATGGGCCCCCAGCCCTTCTATCTCGGCAAACTTCCTGACCGCCGGCAGCGCCCGCTTGAGCGATGCGCGGTTGTATTCGACGATGCTCGTGCGCCGCTGGAACTGGTCCACCGTCAGCCCGGCAAAGGATGCGCCGGCGCCGCCGGTCGGTAGCACATGGCTTGGGCCGGAGACATAATCGCCCAGCACCGTCGGCGAATACCCGCCCACGAAGATGGCACCCGCAGTGAGGATCCGGTCCGACACCTTGCGCGCATTGCGGACCATGACTTCGCAGTGTTCCGGGGCAAGCTCATTCGCCAGCGCGATCATGTCGTCGAGCGTCTTGACCTGGATAAGCCAGCCATTCCGGTCGAGGTTCTCCCGGATGAAGTCGCGCCGGGCCAGCTTCGGCAGTTGGCGAGCGACTTCCTTCCCGACCGCCTTGATCAGCCCGGCCGAGGTTGTCACCAGCCAGACCCGCTCGTGGCCGGTGCCGTGCTCGGCCTGGGCCAGCATATCGGCGGCAATGAACTTGGCATCCGCAGTCTCATCCGCCACCACCAGCAACTCGCTGGGCCCGGGCAGCAGGTCCAGGGCGACGCGCCCAAACACCAGGCGCTTGGCCGCCACGACGTAGGCATTGCCGGGGCCGAAAATCTTCTGCACCCGGCGAATCGTATCCGTGCCGTAGGCCATCGCGGCAATCGCCTGCGCGCCGCCCACACGATAGATCTCGGTCGCCCCCGCCGCGCGAGCCGCAAACACCAGCGCGGGGTTGAGCGAACCGTCTTTGGCGCACGGAGAGCACACCACGATCTCGGGACAACCGGCCACCCGGGCCAGCGTCACCGTCATCAAAGCCGTCGAAACCAGCGGCGCCGTGCCGCCGGGAATATAGACCCCGACCCGCTGAAAGGGATCAAGCTTTTCCCCGACCTCAGCGCCGTGGGAGTTTCGCGCGCACCAACCCTTTCGCAGCGACTTCCGCGCAAACATGGCCACGTTCTTTTCCGCCTCGGCCACCGCGGCGCGGAGCGAGTCATCGGCCTTGAGGGATGCGGTGACCAGTTCCGCCCGGGTGACAGCCAACTGGTCGGCGCGCAGCTTTGCGCCGTCGAAGCGCTCGGTCAGCTCCAGCACCCCCGCGTCGCCGCGTTCACGGACCGCATCGAGGATGGCCCGGGTACGCTCCTCGACGCCCGGGTCAAAAAGGCTCGAGGCGGCGGCCAGGCCCCGCAGTTTCCGGCGGAAGCTCGCATCGGTGTGGCAAATAACATTCATGGCCTTTGAGGTTAAAGGAAGGGGTGAGGAAAGTCAAAAGCGCCCCATTTATTGTGGCATACTGCCTTGCTCTGTCCAGAAATGGGGCACAAACCTCCAATGTCGGCCCGGCACGGAAATCGCTACAGCACTGCAATGGCAACCTTTGGACAGCTGCAGCATAGCATGGAAGAACCAGGAACCGTGTTTCGGGTGAAAGTGATCTGCGCGAGCGTGACCTCGCTCATTTCGCTCAGTTACATTGACTACCTCACGGGTTATCAAATCCTCTTGTTCGTGTTCTACTTCGCGCCGGTCGCCTTGTGCGGTTGGTACCTGGGGCGGTTGGCGGTGGTCGTCATGGCGATCCTGAGCGGGATAAGCTGGTGCTTCGTGGATATTCTCTCCAACCATCACTATCCCTTCGAGATCTTTCGTTACTTGAACAGCTTCATCTGCTTCCTCGCGTTTGCGATCATCGGCCTCCTTCTGCAGGGCCTGAGGCACAGCCTGGGCGAACAACAGCTTATCCGCCAGCAACTCGAAAGCACGCTGGCTGAATTGACTCGCAGGACGGAGGAATCCATGAATCTCCAGCGCCACCTCCACGTTGTCTGCGCGTGGACCAAGCGCATCAACGTTGAAGGGAAATGGATTCCGCTCGATGAGTTCATGACCGACAAGCTAAACGCCAAACTCAGCTACGGCGTTTCACCGGAGGCAATGAAGGAAGTCCTCGACCACGCCGAATATGCCTCAGCCGATGGGCAGAGCTGATTCGCCGTTAAGCCGACCTCGCAAAGACTCTCATCTCGCGCCCGGCTCGTCCCGGTACGGCTGCCGCGATCGGTATAGCGCCAAGCGAAGGCGAATCTTTTCGGCCAGCCCCCCCAGTCCCTGCGTCTCTGCCATGACCTGCGCCTGCCGGGCGACGGAGCATGCCTCGGCAAAGCGGCCAGCTTCGGCATAGGCTGCCGCCAGGGTGTCCAGGATTCCCACGCTGTTCGTGCCGGAAAGCTCAGCGGCACGGCTCGCCAGCTTCACCGCCTCCGGGCCGTCCCGCAGTTCCGCGTGAGGATCGGTAGCCAGGGTCCATGCGAGGTTGTTGAGCGGATCGGGCCATCCCGGCGCGAGGCGGGCCGCCTCCCGCCAGTGCTTCAACGCGTCGGGCGCCCTGCCCTGCTGCTGGCGGCAGATGGCCAAGGCATAATGTGCCGGGGCGAACCCGGGATCCCGTTCAAGCGCCAGTTCGAACTGACGGGCGGCCTTCTCCCCATCGCCCTTCCGCGCCAGCGCCGCCCCAAGCTGGTATTGGTTCTCAGCTCGCCCCGGGTCCAGCCGCACGGCTTCGGCGCACTGTTCGACAGCCTCATCCACCTGGCCGGCTTCGATCAGCACACGGCCCAGCCCGCTGTGCGCCCGGGCGTCCCCGGCGTTTGACTGCAGGGCCTGCCGGAAGGGTTCTGCAGCCTTCTCCAGCCGTTCCTGCGCCGCCAGCACACGCTCCAGCTTCGCCTGGGCACCCGGGTAGGCGGGATTCAACCGCACGACTTCCCGGAACTGCGCCGCCGCCTCGGCAAAACGGCCCCGGGCAGCCAGGACCGCCCCCAGGTTGTCGTGTGCCTCCGGATAGCCGGGCCGGAGGCGCAACGCCTCGGTGAGGTGCGGCACGGCTTCATCCAGGCGCCCCTCCTTGAGCAGGGCGTTGGCGAGGTTGTTATGCGTCTCGGGGTCGCGGGAATTGAGGCGCAACGACTCCTCATACTCCCGGATAGCCCGGACAATGATCCCTTTCTTCAGCAAGGCGTAACCCAGCGCGCTGTGGGCGTCGTCCCTGGCAGGGCTGAGCCGAATGGCCCTTTCATAATACGGGATGGCCTGATCGTAGGCTCCCTGGGCGGCCAGCGACAGGCCCTGATTAAACCAGGCGACACCCAGGTTGTAGGTGGCCAGGCTGTTAGTCCCTGTCGCCGCCATCGCGTGTTGCCAAAGAGTCTCGTTGTCCTTCCAGTGGCCAATCTGCCGCTCGGTGAGAATAACACAAACCAGGGACGCAGCCCCGGCCAGGGCGGCCCCGGCGACAGCCGGGCAACGCCATCGAGTGGCGAGTTCGTAGCCTCCCCACACCAGCATCAGCAGCACGCCAATCCCCGGAATATAGGTGTAGTGATCGGCCATGGATTGGTTGCCGACCTGCACCAGGCCGATCACCGGCACCAGGGTTCCCACAAACCAGAACCAGCCGGTCGCCAGGTACCCACGTTGCCGACCCAGAAGGATCACGAGGGCGGAGATCCCCAACAGCAGCAGGCCCGAAAGGACCACAGCCGCCATCCCCCAGCCCGCGGCGGGATGTGGATAGAATGGGCTTAGATCCGCCGGCCAGAACAGTTTGCCAAGGTAGCGACAATAAGAGACCAGGGCGTTTTGCGCCCGGGCCGACAGCAGAAACTGCCCGGTGGTCCTGACGTTCCCCGCCCCGGCCTGAACCACAAAGGCCACCGCGCCGACAGCCGCCGCCAGCCCGAAGAAA
>JAPLUA010000308.1 GCA_026397855.1 Verrucomicrobiota bacterium
AGGCGATGAGCGCCCTGCTTGCCGAGCTAACCCAGAGCGCCTTCTGCCACCCTGAAACCGGTGCGCGGTTGATCTATGAACTCGCCTGACAGACAGCCCAAATGTGCCAACGCATTTTCCGCCCAGCTCAGGAAGTCTGAACTTGCGATTGCTTCTCTCCCAAAATGGGGGTTTTACTGAGGTCTGAAGTTTGGCTTGCAGATCTTGGGCTCGCCGCAAAAGTCCGTCCGGTGCTGGTGGTAAGCGTCCTCACACTGACCGCGATTACGCTCTAATTCAGGTAATCCCCCATACCACCCAACCACGGGGCGCTCAATTTGAAGTCCCGCTCCCCATTGCTTTCTTGCAATCAGGTGTGTTCAACGTGCAAGGCATGTTGGCGGTCCCATCCGCGAAATTCCTGAGGCGCCTGGGAATACTCGCTCCGGCCCAGATGGACAAGATTGAAGCCATGATGGAGCACTGGCTCGGCCTCACACGCTGACCTCAACCGGGCTGGGGCATAGAGACCCTGCGCGGTCACCGGACGTGGTTGCAGTCCGGCAGGAGCCTGCTCACGAAGTAAAGCACTACCAACAGAGTTAGGCCGATCCCCAGGCTCCAGGCGATCAGCTTCTTCTCCACCGGCAGCAGGGGCTCATACTCCTGCCGCATCTTCTTCAGTTCTTCGCCAATTTTCGGGGCTTCAGCCATAGGTCGTGTTTCCGGTTGAGAGTTGAGAGTTGAGAACGCGGTCGCGGCGCACCGCCTAAGGGTGCACGATCGGAGGATGGATCCCACCGAAGAACACCCAGGAGATGACCAGGCCAAACCAGATGATGAAGCCGAACAGCCCCACCACGTAAACCGCGGCCAGCTTGCCGATGCCTTCCTCCCAGAGCTTCCTGAAGTTGGAAACCACGCCGATGGTGAAGAATGTCAGGCAGAAGAACAGCACCCGGAAAATGTTGGCCTGCTCCGTCGAGTTCCTGGCCAGCCCGGGTTTGGTTTCCTTCTTCATCTCCGGCACCGACACGAGCGTGGGTTTCCCGGTGGCGGGATCCTCGCGGGAGACCTCTTTCATGACCGGCACCCGCTCCAGCCGCTCTGTGCCTGTCGCCGGGTCTGTCACCTTCACCTCCCGGGTCACGGGAACTGCGGTCTCGGTCTTGACCAAGGCGGGAAACGCCAGCCCCAAAGACAGGAAGAGGCCGAAGGTGAGCACATAGCCGATGATGAACTTCGGAAAGCGCTGCCAGATCTCGGCGGCGCGGACTTTGTCGCCCGCCCGCTTCTCGATGTGGTTGGCCCAGATGTAGGCCAGCACGAAGGCCCAGATGCCGATGAAGATATCTATGAACACCTTGATGCTGGTGGCGGTGTTGAGAATCCAGTCTTTCTCATAAACGATGCCATGCCCCGCCGCCTTCGCCAGGATCAAGGCATCGGTTATCGCCCCCGCCGCGGTCGCCGCCCCATCGGTTTTGACCGCCAGCCCCATCCAGGCGCCGGCCACCAGCGGCTCCCGCCAGAGGAACGCCTGGGCCAGGAAAGGCAGCAGCAATAGCTCCACCACGGCGAACACCACGACCAGGGAGGAGACCATGATGGGCACCACCGGCCGGGCCCGAATCGCGCCGCCGGTCGCGATGGCCGCCGAGACACCGCAGATGGAGATGCCCGAGGCCAGCGGCGCGGCCCACTCGCGGCTGAACTTGAAATACTTGCGCGCGATGAAGTAGATCACCGCCCAGTAGATCAGGTAGGCCTCGACGATCGCGCAAAAGCCGCGGAACATGATCCCCCACGCCAGGCTGGAATTCTCCAGCGCCTTGATCCCGACGCCCGCTCCCATGATCACGATGGCCGCTTTCACGAACAGCTCCGGCTTGAGCGCCTCCCCCAGGAGCCCCGCCAGCCGGGGCAGGAAGTTCCCGATTGCCAGGCCGGCCAGCAGCGCGAAAACGAACCCGGCTTCACCGGTCAGCTTCAGCGACCAGCCAATGCCGAACTTCGCAAGCTCTGCCGGCGTGGTCGCCGCGATGTGGGCGTAATTGCCCAGGACCCAGCAGGCGAAGCTGATGGCAAACACCAGCGTGAAGGCGACCGCGAATTTCCTGACCGATCCCCCCAGAAGCCAATTGCCAGTTCCCACCAGCAATCCCATGAACAGGTAGGTCGAAACGACCGCCAGCCAGGCGGGCATCCACTTGAACGAACCTGCCACCGGCGTGATCGCCTTGGAAAGGTCGGTCCACGTCCCGACCTTCGCGCCAAAGCCAAGGAGGTCGGCACCCAGGAAAGCGCCCAGGGACAACAGGAAGACCACGAGGCCGGTCCAAAGGGAAAGCCAATCCTCGCTGATTGCGGGTTTGCGTTCGAGGCCGCCAAACACGTGAATGCCCCTTGCTACAGCGGATGGGTCGTCACGTTGGTAAGCCTCATCCAGTCATTAAGCCCGCCCAGATCGCCCGGGTGCCAGTTCTTGCTGGCGGCGTCCGTGAACTTGTAGATCTCGGCGTGGCCATCGTTAAAACCGATGCCATAGGCAAACCCATGCGCGCGGGACGGCAGATCGAAGAACCGTTTCGAGCCCCCGACATCCATCAACATCATCCCGTCGTTAATGCTTTCCTGGTCCTCATCGGCCACCAGCCAGGTCATCGTGGGCTGGCGCATCTCGGACTCCTTGAGATAAACCGGGTGGTCGGGATCCCGCTTGCCGGACGGGCTGGTCGCAACCCAATTCGGGCTGGCGCCATAGCTGCTGCCGGCCATGAACGAGTTCATTGAAATGCTGCGCAGGATGGGCTTGTTCTTGAATTGGGCGGCCACACCCGGATCGTCGGCCAGCCGGCGGTCGGCCGGGCAGTGATAAACTCCCAGCGACCTGGTGTAGGGCCAGAGAAGCCCCAACTGTATGCCGGTCGGGTCGGCGCCCCCGTAGCTGTAAGACCCCGGCAGCCCGCCGGTGTCGGCATTGCCTCCGCACCACGTGGCCGTGAAGCCACCATAGGTCGGGTAGGCCGAGACGATCTTGCCGGAATTATCGTCCGCATACAATTTGCAGCCCAGCGCAACCTGTTTCAGGTTATTGATGCAGAAGATGCGATGGGCCTTCTTCTTGGCATTGGCCAGGGCCGGCAGCAACAAGGCGGCCAGGATGGCTATAATGGCGATGACGACCAGCAGTTCGATGAGGGTGAAGGCGCGGAGTTTCGCGAAATTGCGAGGCAGTATCCGGGAGGGCTTGGGAGGGTGATGCATGATAAGTTTGAGCGATTGCGCCCCAGTCAAGCATTCGGCCAAGTGCGCGTCAAGGCGCGACTAACCTGGCCAACTGGCCGGCCGCCTGGTCAACCCACTCGACCGTGGGCAGGGAGTAGGGGCGGAAGGTTTCGAGGTAGCCCTCCTGCTGGTTGCAGTAGAGCGCGCGGTGCAGGCCCAGCAGGCTGGCTTTCGGGCTGTCAATCAGGCTGGCGGAATCGTTGGCGCTCATCTGGAAGAGGACGCGCATCTCAAACTCGCTGAACGCCTTCCGGCTCAGGAACCGGTTGACGTTGTTAAAGGTGTCGCACGTGGCGATGACGTGAAACCCGAGCCGCGTGCTTTCACAGATGAGGTTGTTGAGCACCAGCGGGGGATTGGGCGGGGCGTCGGTATCGGTGGCGGCGAAACCAAAGTCCTCCTCATAGCGCAGCTTGCTGTACTTCTGCAAGCCGTGAATGAACAGGAACACGGGCGGGGCGGCGTCGGGGTCGGGACTCTCGGCCCGCTGCTTCATCTCCCCGGCGAGGCCTTTCATGATTTCGGGCAGGTCGCCCTGCCTGGCGAGGGTGATCGGCCGGGGAATGGCCCCGAGGAGATGGTCGAGGAATTCGCGCTGCGGGGTTCCGGGCGGGGTGCTGTCGCAAAGGATGATGCGCGCGCCGCTGGGAGGGAACTGGGCGGCCAACGCAACGAGCCCGATCGCAAGGATGGCGAGGGTGGCTTCGTCGCGCTGGCCCACCACCAGGAGGTTGTTGCCGCTTTGGCGGTGGAAGACGACCTCGGTCGGACCCTTGATGGAGTTGGGCGCGCCCAGCCAGATGCGGCCGGCGGCCGCGGGCTTCATCGACCGCGCTTCGAGCAACCGCTGGAGCACCGGGTTCTCCCGCACATCCGCAGGAGAGTTGCCCTCGAAGACAATGGGCCCCGGGTACCGCGGCCCGGCTTCCGCTTCGGCACCTCGGATTTCGGATTTCGGATTTCGGATTTCCTGCAGGTCCGCCCTGGCCCGGATCTTCTGGAGGTAGGTTTCGCGCACCTGGTCGGGCAGCCAGACGGTCTGGAAGGGGCTGTTGCCTTCCAGCATGCCGGCCATGTCGTTGTAGATGCCTTCGCCCGGCCGTGAGAGGAGGCGGGGCGCCGGGTTGGTGTCGTCCATGATGAGGTAGGCGTCGGCCTCATTGCACTGGAGGGCGATGCGGATGACCATCTGGCCAAGCGTGGTGCGGGCGACCGTGTAGGCGCCGCCGAGCGTCTGGGAGCCGAGCAGGACATGGATGCCGAACGCACGGCCCTGCCGGACGATGCGGTCGAGCAGGAGCGACGCCGTCTGCCCGATCTTGTCGTCCTCGACGAAGAACTCCTGGAACTCGTCAATGATCAGCAGCGATCGGGGAAGGGTCGCGGCGCCGCCTTCCCGCTTGTAGCCCGCGAGGTCCTGGACGCCGAGCTTGCGGAACAGGTCACCGCGGCGTTTGAGTTCGTCGTCCACGCGTTGCAGCACGCTCAGCGCGAACTCCCGGTCGCTCTCGATCGCCACCACCCGCGCGTGCGGGAGATGGCTCGAGGCATAACACTTGAACTCGACGCCCTTCTTGAAGTCCACCAGGTAGAACTCGACCTGCTCCGGGCTGCACCACATGGCCAGGTTGGTGATGATGACATGGAACAGCGTGGACTTGCCCGAGCCGGTCTTGCCGGCGATGAGTCCGTGCTGGCAGGTGCCTTTGCCGATGGCCAGGTATTGGAACTTGGTCGCGCCCGTGCGGCCGATCGGCACGCGCAGCTCGCTCGTGGTGTCCTCGCTCCAGATCTCGGCTTCCGGCGGGGCAACATGGGCGAAGGGAACTTCCACGCGGCTGGAATCCCGGCTGCTCCGACCGACGCGGTGGACGAACTCCGTCGCATACTCGGGCGAGGGCGGGGCGTCCAGGACCAGGTCGGTGCCCGGGATCGGTTTGGGCCCTATGGTGAATCCGGGTTCTTTGCCGGCAATGCAGACGCTGCTCTTGCGCAGCTCGTCGGGAATGAATTCGGGCGGCAGCGGCTGCCGCTGATCCCAGTGGATGAGGGTGTAAACCCCGCACCGGGCCCCGCTGGCGGCGATGCTCAGCAGGCGCTTGGCGGCGGTCTCGGTGAAGTTTGCCGGGAAGTCGGCCACCACCAGGAAGTGATACTTCTCGGCGATCACACCGGCTTGCTCGTTGTATTCGGCGATGCTGGCATACTCGTTGCGCAGATACATCTGGATGACCTTCTCCATGTGCTCGTTGAGGTCGGCGAGCTTCTGCTCGATCTGCCCGGACTGCGTCCAGATGCGGCTGTTGATGATCTGCTCCTCGTAGTCGGCCAGGTGCATCACGCCGGCGAAGTTCTGGCCGAGGCCGACGGGGTCAATGATGGTGAAGTTGATGCGGCCGGGAGGGGTGGTGGCCAGGAGCCGCAGGATGACGCTGTTCAGCGCGCCGATGGCGTCGTCGCGCCTAGCGGCTGAGGTTTCGAACAGCAGGGAGCCCTGCCCGGGATAGACGAGGCAGAGCGGCAGCGAGAACCGGGACGGCCCCGGCAGGGCCAGGCGCTTGTTCCAATCGGCTATTTCGCAGAGCTTCCCGACCTCGACCTCGAGCCGGGCGAACTTCGCGGCGGCGGCGAACTGCGGCGGCGGGGCCCAGGTTTCCAGGATCTGGGGCTGCCAGGGAGGGAACAGCTTCTCCGCCTGGGCGTTCGCAGCATCCATGGCGGCGTAGATCGGCCGGATCCGGCTGTTCCATTCGGCCTCGATCGCCTGCCACTGGGCCTCGCAGTCTGCGGTGACTTTCTGCTCCTTCTTCGCGCTCGCCTCCGCCTCCACGACCCGGCGCACCTCCGCCACCTGCTTCAGGTGATCGGCGGCGCCCGCGTGATTGCGATCGAGCCGGTCCAGCCTGGCCCGGTGGAGCCGCTCGTTCGTTTCCAGGATCCGGAATCCCTTGCCGTCGTATTCCATCCGGCAGGCGATCCGCAACTCCCCTGCGCGGGCCACGGTTTGCTTCAGCTCCTGATCTGCGGCCCAGGTGACGGCTTTGAACTCTTCCCGGACGCGCTCCAGCTCCTCCTGGCAGTGGGCTTCGGACCTTTCAT
>JAPLUA010000008.1 GCA_026397855.1 Verrucomicrobiota bacterium
ACGCTGAAACTCTAGCTGATGCACCCGGAATTATTACCCTGGATTGTCCTGTTTCTCCCGCTGGGTGCAGCGGTGCTGATCACCCTTTTCACGCAGCGCAACCGCGAGCTGAGCGCGGCCATTTCCATCGGCGCGGTGGTTGCGGGCTTTGTCCTGAGCCTGATCTTCCGCGCCTGGGTGGGCTGGCAACCCGAGGTTCGCGAGTCCGCTGTAACCTGGCTGAGCGTTGGCAGCTTCCATGTGGATTTCGGTCTGCGGTTTGATCCGCTCAGCCTGGCGATGCTGCTGCTCGTCACCGGGGTGGCCAGCGTGATTCATATCTACTCCTGGGGCTACATGAAGGAGGACCGCAGCTTGCCGCGCTACTTTGCGGGCTTGAGCCTGTTCACCTTCTCGATGCTCGGCATTGTGCTGGCGAGCAATTTCCTGCAACTGTTCATCTTCTGGGAGCTGGTCGGCGTTTCGAGCTATGTGCTCATTGGCTTCTGGTTCGAACGTCCGGCTGCGGCGGACGCAGGCAAGAAAGCGTTCATCACCAATCGCCTGGGTGATTTCGGCTTCCTGCTCGGCATCCTGCTGGTGTGGACCCACCTCGGCTCCCTCAACTTCACCGTGCTCCAGGAGAACTTCACCGCCGACCCGCAGGCGCTCGGGACCCTGGCAACCGCCGCCGGCCTGCTGATCTTCTGCGGGGCCATGGGCAAGAGCGCCCAATTCCCGCTGCATGTCTGGCTGCCGGACGCCATGGAAGGCCCAACGCCGGTCAGCGCGCTCATCCACGCCGCCACGATGGTCGCGGCGGGCGTCTATATGCTGTGCCGGGTTTCTTTCCTCATCAATGCTCCCGCCCTCGAAATCATCGCTTGGATCGGGGGAATCACCGCCCTGCTGTCCGCGGTCATCGGCATCCAGCAGAACGATATCAAGCGCATCCTGGCCTATTCCACCCTCTCGCAGCTGGGTTACATGGTCATGGCGGTTGGCCTGCACGGGCCGACCCCCGCAATGTACCATCTGACCACCCACGCCTTTTTCAAAGCGCTGCTGTTCCTGGGCGCGGGCTCGGTCATCCTGGGGCTGCATCATGAGCAGGACATCTGGAAGATGGGGGGCCTGCGCAAGAAAATGCCCGTCACGTTCTGGACCTTTATCGTCGGCACCCTGGCCCTCGCCGGCCTGCCGCCCTTCAGCGGGTTCTACAGCAAGGACAGCATCCTCGCACTCGCCGCTGAGCACAACTCCGGCCTGCTGATCGTCGGCGTCATCGTCGCGGCCCTCACGCCCTTCTACATGTTCCGCCTGGTCTGTGTCGCATTCCTTGGTGCGCCGAAATCCGACGCCGCCGGCCACGCGCACGAATCGCCGCAAGGCATGCTCTGGCCGCTGCGTATCCTGGCAACGCTCAGCATCGTCGGCGGATTCATCGGCATCGAGCAACTCTATGGCAGCCAATTCCACACGCTGCCCCTGGAACCGTCGCCCTCTTTCCTCCAGGAGCTGATCGCCCCGTTTGTTCACGCCCCGATGGCCGCGGTTTCCGGCCTGGTCGCGGCGCTCGTCGGGCTGGCCGCCGCCTGGGCGCTCTATGCCAGGGCCACCGAAGACCCGCTCCCGGCCAGGCTGGGCGCGCTCTCGCGCTGGATGCGCGACCGCTTCTACTTCGATGAATTGTATGAGGCAACCGTCATCCGGCTGCACGATTTCATCGCGACCATCGCCGCCTGGATCGATCGATGGATCATCTCCGGCGTGGCCGTACGCGGGACCCATGGCACCGTCGAGCTGGTTGGCCGCGCGCTGCGACTGATCCAGACGGGCAGCCTGCAGACCTACGCCTTCCTGTTCGCGATGGGCGTGGCCCTGGTGCTTTACCTGGCCCTGAAATAGCATGTCCATTCTAACCTTCATCATCTGCTGTCCGCTGCTGGCCGCGCTGCTGCTGGCCTTTGTGCCAAACAGCTTCCGCGTGGTGATGCGCGGGGTGGCGGTGCTGGCCACGCTTATCTCTGCGCTGCTGGCTGTCCTCATGTTCCTGCTGTTCAACGGGGCGCAGGTTGGCGCGACCGGCTACCGGTTCGAACAGCAGATCGCCTGGGTCAGCGCGCTGGGAATCAGCTATCACGTCGGCGTGGACGGCATCAACGTGGGCCTGATTCTCATGGGTGCCATTGTCGCCTTCGCCGCGGCGTGTGTCTCCTGGGAAATCAAGGAGCGGGAGAAGGAGTTCTACATCCTGCTGCTGGTGATGGCGGGCGGCATCCTCGGCGCGTTCGCCTCGCTCGACCTGTTCTTCTTCTACTTCTTCCATGAGCTGGCGCTCGTGCCGACCTTTATCATGATCGGCGTCTGGGGCCGGGGTGAGCGGAAGAATTACGCCACGTTCCAGATCACGCTTTACCTGAGCCTTGGTGCCCTGCTCGCGCTGGTGGGGCTTATCGCGCTTTACGTGCAGTCCGGCGCCAACACCTTCGACATTCCCGCGTTGACCCGGCACATCTTTACGGAGCAGCACGCGCTTTCGCCGGGCGCCCAGCATTTCATCTTTCCGCTGCTCCTGTTCGGCTTCGGCATCCTGGTCTCCCTCTGGCCGTTTCACACGTGGGCTCCCCTGGGCTACGGCTCAGCGCCCACCGCCACGGCCATGCTCCATGCGGGCGTGCTGAAGAAGTTCGGGCTGTATGGCCTGATCCGCATCGCGCTGCCGCTCCTTCCCAACGAAGCGCAGGGCTGGATGCCGGTGCTTGCCTGGCTCTGCCTGGGTAATCTCGTCTATTGCGGGTGGGTGGCGATGCGCCAGAAGGATTTCAACTGGCTCATCGGCTACTCGAGCGTGGCCCACATGGGCTTTATCTTCCTCGGCATTGCCAGCCTGACACTCATCGGCATCACCGGCGCGGTGCTGGTCATGATCGCGCACGGTTTCCTGGCCGCGCTGATGTTTGGCCTCGGCGGCTATATCTTCCAGCAAACCGGCACCCTGCGGATAGATGAGCTAGGCGGTTTGCTCCGCCGGATGCCGTTCATCGGCATGGCGCTGATGATGGCCGCCTTTGCGGGGTGCGGGCTGCCGGGCTTTGCGAATTTCGCCGGCGAGATCACGGTCCTCTTCGGCGCGTGGACGGTGTTCCCGCAGGTCACGATCCTGGCGTGCTGGGGCGCCTTGATTATCGGTGCCGTCTATGCCTTGCGCGCCGTGCGAAATATCCTGCACGGGCCCCTTCCCGATAAATGGGCCGCCGTTGCGGACGCCCCGCACCTGTGGCGCAAGCTGCCCTTCGTGATTCTGCTGGCCAGCCTGTTGATTTTTGGCTGTTTCCCCGGCCTGCTGACGGAGAAGATCAAGCCGAATGCGGAGCAGATCGTGAAGATGGTGCAGGCCGGCGGCCGAAATGCCCCGGGCGGCGCACTGGTTACACAGGCCGCAGCGAAGGAGGATGCCCGATGAATCCCGGCACCGCTCACGCAGCGCAGGTTTTCAATCTGCTGTATCGCCGATTTGCCATCGGCAGCGCTGCTGATACCCGTCAACGCGTTGAACCCGCCCACGCCTCGCAGAATGAAATTCTGCGATACAGCAGAGTGCAACTCTGCGCTACGGCAAACAGAGCCTAAGTCACCGATGAACATTGGTTTGCTAATACACGAATGGCTGGTGGTCGCTCTCGGGCTGGGGCTGCTGCTCGTGGATTTGTGGGTGCCCTCCCCCGCCAAGCGCAACCTCGGCTACGCCGCCGCGCTGGGCCTCTGCGCAATCCTGCTTTACAGCCTCTTCTTCGTGCGGGTGCCGTCCCCGGAGATAACGCAATACGCCTTCGGGAAGATGTACGCGCTCGACGGCCTGGGGCTGTTCTTCAAACGCTTCTTCCTGCTCGCCGCCATCATCGTACTGGTGATGTCCGTGGAATTTGCGGATCGGATTAAGGCGGGTATCGGCGAGTTCTACGCGCTGATCCTGTTCGCCCTGACCGGCATGCTGTTCGCCTCCTCGGCGAACGATTTCGCGCTGCTTTTCGTATCGCTCGAACTCATCACGGTCAGCTTCTATGTGCTGACCAGCTTTGAGCGGGGTCGGTTCTCCTCCCTGGAAGCCGGCGTGAAATACCTGATCATCGGCGCGCTCTCCACCGGCTTTACCGTTTTCGGCATCGCCCTGGTCTATGGCATCTCGGGTAAACTGAACTTTGGCGACCTGGCCGGCGTGACGGCAGAGATCGGCAGCAACCGCATCTTCCTGTTTGGGCTGGTGTTGGTAATCGCCGGGCTCGGATTCAAGATCGCCGCCTTTCCCTTCCAGATCTGGGCGCCGGATGTGTACCAGGGTGCGCCCACGCCCGCGACGGCCTTCCTGGCCATCGGCTCGAAGGCCGCCGGCTTTGTCCTGCTGTTGCGCGTGCTGTTCATCGCTGTGCCGGATGTTGCCGCGCAATGGGCCAACCTTCTCATCATCATTTCCGGCATCACCATTCTCTACGGCAATCTCTGCGCGATCCCGCAGCGCAACGTGAAGCGGTTGCTCGGCTATTCGAGCATTGCGCACGCCGGCTACCTGCTGCTCGGTGTCGCGGCCTTGAGCGCCGCGGGACGCGCCGCGGTCCTTTACTACCTGAGCGGCTACCTCTTCACCGTGCTGGCCGCTTTCACGGTCATCTGCCTGGTAATGCGGCAGGTGGACGGCGAGGATCTCCGCGCCCTGGCCGGCCTGAGCCGCCGCTCGCCCCTGCTGGCCGCAACCATGACGTTGGCAATGGCCTCCCTCGCCGGCATTCCCCCTTTGGCGGGGTTCTTCGGCAAGTTCCTGCTCTTGAAGGCCGTCATCGAGCAGGGCGCCGCACAGCCCGGATATTATTGCCTCGCGTTCACCGCGCTGGTCGGCGTGGTGATCTCGCTCTACTACTACTTCGGCGTTGTGCGCGCGATCTACTGGTCGGAGGAGGCTGGAGACCTCTCCCCGATCCCGCTCTCGGAGCCTGTCCGGGTCTCCCTCTACGGTTGCATTGCGGGGATGTTCTTCCTCGGCCTGTTTCCCGGCCCGCTTGTGAATCTTGCGGCTGAGGCCGTCAAGGTGCTCCGGTAGATACGGCAGCGCACACACTCAGAACACCGCGGGATAGACCACGCGGGGGGCCTCCTCTCCCCGGCCCTCTCCTCCATTCGGAATGGAGGAGAGGGAGAAGGCTCCGTGGCTTTGGTGTTATACATGCTGGGGACCCCTCAGTAGTCCAGGAGCACTAAATGCTCACGATGGTGTCGGAGCCGGCCTCAGCGCCAGGTTCGCAGACCAGCAGGATTGGCGACGAGCCTGCGGCGCAAACCTGCACCCGGGCTCTGGCCAGAACTCTGGCCTGGCTGCTGGAATCGCAAACGGACAGAGTTAATTCCCCCTTGTTAATGCTGATTCGCCGATTCTGAGACCCGGCGGCCGTGGTCCCCTCAAGCGACCAGGCCCCTTCCAGCATATCGAGGCTGAGATGGCCGTTTGATTTCGGGCCCTCTGCTCCACGCGCTGACGAACTCTCCGCCAAGCTCCCGGATCCGGCGACCGTCGCGGATTGAACTTGGGAGGGGACGCCGGCTGCAGGCTGTCCCTTACGTTCGAAGAAGAACAGGGCCGCTGCCACGGCGTAGGTCACCCAGAAAATGGAAAAGCAGGCGATGGCAACCACCAGAACCTGGCGCCCGGTGAGCTCGGTTTTCATGCCCTTGAACAGGATGAAAATCACCAGGGGGAACAGCAGCGAAACCGGAATGGATTGCCACTTGTGAGTGCGCAGCGCCCCCAGCATCATGCCGGCCAGGGTGGCGCAGAAAATCGTCCCCAGGAAGCTGAAGGTGAAGCTCAGGAGGCCGACGAAGAATGCCGCGACCACCAGGCCGGCCGCATACTGCGCGGCAGCCTTGATCGGCGAGGCCTTAATTGCAAGAGGCGCTCCCATACAGGAACAGCTAAGAGCCTAGATTAGGGCATCTATGGAGCGCAACAATAATCGTGGGCCACCAGGCAAATTACGGAAGAATTTGCTTCACAGGCGGGTTCCGGCCTGTCAGTCTGTGGCAGTAGTTTTGCCAGAGGGTCTGAAGCTTTTGTTGAAGGTTGGCGGCCGGCATGGGCTCTGATTCAGACCACGGACCCTAAGAGCCTGGAGGCCGGAGAAACATTCAAAATCGAGAACTAAATGCCTGACATGGATCAGAGCTTGCGCAATCCGACCACCGGAGGGGCTATTGACAGGGAAACAACCCGGGAGCGGATACCTCACCGTTGCCATCACCGCGGGAGTTTAATCAAGCGCGCCGGGCACGCCAACTACTGGCTCTGGATCGTGGGCTGCTTCCTTGCGGGTCTGGGGATGACGGCGCGGGGGCAGGAAGCTGTCAGGATGTCCATGGCGGGGGAGGCTGCCGCCGCTGCCCAGCGCAGGGCCGATTCCACCCTCGGCTATTACAACCTGAAACTGGGGCCAACGGCGTGGAATTTTGCGTCCGGTTTGGGGATTCAATACAACAGCAACGTGAATAACACGGAGGGCAATCCCCAGGGGGATATGATATTCAGCCCGCAGATCAACACGCGGATGCACTGGCCGGTATCAGAAATGAACAGCATTAACCTGGTCTTGGGCGCCGGCTACTCGGCCTACCTCAATAACCAGCAATTGAACAGGCTCTTCCTGACTCCAGGCACGGGGTTGTCTTTTGATGCCTATGCCGGGGATTTCCGGATCAACCTGCACGACCGGGTAACCATGTCTCAGAATTCCTACCAGGATGCCACGGTCACGGGCACGGGCAATTATTCCCAGTTGCAAAACGCCCTGGGCACCACGGTGCTCTGGGATCTCAACAAAGTGATAATCAACTTCGGGTATGACCACCAGAATTATGTCACGTTTCCCAGCAACGCCGGCCAACCGAACGGGGTGTTCGAGGTGGCATCGCTATCCGCGGGTTACATGATCAAACCGCAAATGCTGGCGGGCCTGGAACTGGGCGGAAATCTCATCAACTACCCGGCGAACAATAATACAGCCAACATCAACACGGCCAACAACGGGACCTACGGCAACGCAAGGCAATGGAACGTGGGCGGATTCTACAACACCCAGGTGAGCGAGTATATCGGCTTCACGGGCCACGCCGGATATACCGTCTATACCCCGCAATCAAGCTCGGAAACGGCGGTCAGCGGCGACTTCACGGGGATGTATTTTTCACTCGACCTGAACCACCGGATCAATCAATACGTCAACTACAGCCTCAGCATCGGGAGAATGGTCAACGCGGCTTTTTATGGCGGCCCGACTGAGCAGTATTATGCCCGACTGGGCGCGGGTTGGCAGATTCTCGAGAAGATTTCCCTCAGCACGACCTTAAGCTATGAGCAAGGGACCCAATTCAGCGGGTCCATGCAGCCCTATAGCCGGTATGGCTTTGGAATAGGCGTGGGACGGAGCATCACGAAAAAGCTTACGGCGAGCCTTGATACCCAGTTTTACATCCGCCAGTCGGATTCAGATGCCTCCAACCAGAATTACAACCTCTATACGGTAACGCTCAACCTTAACTACCAGTTCTGACGAGGCAGGGCCTCGGATCGAAACACGGATTTCTCGCGTTGCAGTTGCAGCAACCGTTGACTTGATCACAAAGCCTCTTGGGATTCGATGGCTCAAGTTTCAGAGCAAGTGCGATTTACGACCTTTCACTGACCTGGGACCCTATCTGTACCGGGCATAATGACTGGTTCTTCCGTAGCCGATTCTTGGGCCATGCAGCCATTTGGGGATTTCCGAATGGTTTATTGAATGGTTTATTGAAGTTGCCCTGCGGGGGGAAACATGCCACAATGCTGCCTCTAATTTTGTGAACTGGTATCAACAACCGTCTATGAGAAACGAATGCTGCCCATGAGGAACGCATTGATTGCCATTTTTGTTATGGCCCGGCTGCTCAGCCCGGGTCAGGCGCCCACCGGCACCAATGCGTCGTCGGGTAGCGTCAGTCCGCTCCTGGCATCGGCGTCCACGAATGCGATTGGCTCGGCGCTGACGAGCCTCAGCGGCTATGTCCCTGACGACAAGTACAAGCTTCGCGTAGGGGACCGGGTGAGCTTGCAGATTCTGGAGGACCGGGACCAGCCCAGGAGCCTCGTGGTGGCGGATTCGGGAGAGTTGGACATACCCTATGTAGGGCGGGTTTTGGCAACGGACAAGACGTCCAAACAGTTGGCGGACGAACTAAAGGGGCAGCTTGAAAAGGAATATTATCACCGCGCGACTGTGGTTATTGCCCTGGACGTGGCGAACAAGCTGCTAGGACGCATATACGTGTGGGGCCAGGTTCGCAACCAGGGCCCGATTGACATTGCCGTGAACGAGAACCTGAGCGCCAGCAAAGCCATCCTGCGAGCCGGCGGATTTGCTGACTTTGCCAACAAGAAGAAGGTGAAAGTGGTGCGTCCGGACAACGTGAAAGGCAGTGGAAAACAGAGCTTTGAGCTGAACATGGATGAGATTTTTGAGAAGGGGAAGACGGAGAAGGATGTGATCCTGCAGCCGGACGACTTCATAATCGTGCCCTCGCGGTTGATCAATTTCTAAGAGCCATTATGTCGCGCATGAATGACGAAGCGGTCCAGGCCCAGCACGATCGGACAGCGTCGAAAGCCCATTTTCACGCACGGATCAGCCGCTATGGGAACCTGCTCAAGGAGAAGTGGTGGGTTCTGACGCTGGGCGCGCTGGTCGGGCTGGCCATTCAAGGAGGAATCGCCTGGAAGCAGCCGCCCTCGTACGTTTCCGTCGGCCGGATGATCGTCAGCATCAAACTCGCCATTCCCGAGGGGTCCATTTATACGGAGGAGTTGAGCAACTTCCTGGGAACGCAGGCGGAGTTGATGAGGAGCAGCGAGGTGCTCCGGCGCGCGCATGCGCGGGTCATGGCCCAGAAATCCGATCAGACGTATCGCCCGGTTAGCCTGAGGGTCACCGTGTTTCCCAAGACCACGATCTTTGTGCTACAGGCGATCGGCGGCGAGCCGGCCTACACGCAGGCATTCTTGCAAGCGTCCATGGAGGAATACAGCGCGCTCAAACGGGAGATGCGGACGCAGACCTCGGACACCACGGTTGCGGGCCTGACCGAAGAGGTGCTCCGGCTCCAAAAAGACCTCGCCAAAACCGATGACGAACTGGCCCAGTTTCAAAAGACGAACGGTATAGTACTGTTTCAGGAGCAGGCTAACAGCGCGGGCGCTTATCTTGCAGGCCTCAACAACCGAATGGCTGTGTTGAAGTCGGAGTACGAGCTCCTGCAGTTGTTGACCCTCGACCAGAACATAGACCGGCGCGAAAACTCGGGTGCGGCATCGTCTGATACCAACGGCTTGCCCAAGAACACGATGGTGGCGGGGGGTGACCGGACGGACCCCGAGTACCTCAGGGCGAAGCAGCAGTTGCTGTTGTTGAAAGCTGAGCAGGAGGAACTGGGTAAGTATCTGAAACCTAAACACCCCAAGATGATCGCGATGAGCGAAGAACTCGGGCGAAGGGAGGGGTTGCTAAAGATATTCCACGATCAGGGTATGGAGCAATTACAGAGCAAGAAAGAGGCCTTGGTGCTCCAAATGCAGAATCTGGAGAAGGATATAAAGGAGTGGAATGGCAAGGCACTCGATGTTCAGGGCAGAACGGCTGAGTTTCAAAGGCTCAAAGCCGGATCCCAAAGGATCCAGTCTATTTACGACCGCTTGCTGGCCACGATGCAGACGCTCGATGTGAACAAGGAAATCAGTCCTGAAAGCGTCACGATCTACGAGCAGGCGACGCAGGCGCTTCCGGACCGGCCCGATTTGCCGAAACAACTGGCCATCGGCGGCCTGGTTGGATTGTTCCTCGGCGTGCTCCTGCTGGCCTTGCTGGACCGGCTGGATGACCGCATGAATTCCTTCACGGAACTGCAGGAGCTATTCCACGAAGACGTGCTGGGGCAGATCCCCCGCGAGAGGGGCGGCCGGCCCGGGAAGCAATTGGGTTTGATTGAGCCTGATGATCCTCGGCAGGGCCTGGTGGAGGCCTACCGGAATCTCAGGTCTTCCCTGCTGTTCATGGCGGAGTCCGGTGAACGGCCCAGGACGATCCTGGTGACCAGCTCGGTGCCAAACGATGGCAAATCGTTTACCACCTCCAACTTGGCCATTGCCATGGCCGGAACCGGCGCGCAGGTCTTGCTGGTGGATGCAGACTTGCGCAAGGGGGCGCTGAACGAACGGTTTGGCATTCCAAACAACGTGGGGCTTTCAGAGGTGCTTGGCAGTGGATTGAAATGGGAGGAAGCGGTCCAACCCACCCGTTATAACAACCTGTTCCTGATTCCGCGCGGGGCATTCACGGCTAATTCCAGCGAACTGTTTCTCAGCGAAGTCACACGGACCTTTCTGAAGGACGCCTCATCCAAGTACGCTTACGTGCTATTGGATACTGTGCCGGTTATGGCAGCGGATGACGTCACCAGCCTTGCGCCGTATGTGGATGGCGTGCTTTTCGTAGTCCGCGCGGTTTACACGTCAGCGCGCGTGGCTCGCGCGTCCCTTGAAGCCTTGTATCACCGCCAGGTGCGAGTCATCGGCTTGATCTTCAACGCCGTCCCGCCCAAGTCCGTTACTTACTATTACTACAAGTACAAGGACTACTACCGCCCGTATGGTGTGGCCGGAAAGGGCAAGAAAGAGAAGAAAGCGGACAAAGCGCAGAAGGCGGAGAGCCCGGAGCCGAAGTGACAGCAACTGGCTTGCCGGCAGAACCGGGCTTCCAAGAAGGATTTGCCTGGTTCTGCCTACGATCCCAAATCAAGCACGAGCATATCGCCGCGGCGCACCTGGGTAAGGAAGGCGGCGTTGAGGTCTATCTGCCCCGGATCCGGTTCAAGCGCGCCACACGCCGCGGTCCCGTCTGGTTCACGGAAGCCCTCTTCCCGAGCTACCTGTTCGCGCGCTTCGACCTGAACACCGACCTTCTCAAGGTCTGCTATGCCCGCGGCGTTCGAGGCGTGGTCCATTTCGGGGACCGCTGGCCAATTATCCCGGACAACGTAATCCAGCAATTGCAGGCTACCGTCGGCCCCAGCGAGGTGCGTGTCATTAGCCACGACTTCACTCCCGGGGAGACGGTTGAGATTGCCGGCGGCGCTTTTCACGGCCTCAGCGCGGTCGTGACCCGCGTTATGCCCAGCCAGGAGCGAGTGGCGGTCCTGCTCGAGTTTCTAGGGCAACAAACAACACTTGAACTGCCGCACTCGAGCCTTCTCCGGGAGAAGGAAGGGCGCGCGAGTATTCTCTGAGGGTCTCCTGCAACCTACCCTCAGCGGACCAACCGATAGAACTGCGCAGGGTTGGCCGCCGGCAATGTCAGTTGCAAATTGGTGCCGTTGACGATTGGCAATCCCAAGTTGGTGTTCCACACCCCCGAACCGATTCCCAGGGTCCCCTGCAGAGTGTAGTTGCTGAATGCCTGGGGCCAGGTCACGATTACCTCCTCGTTGATCAATCGAATCTGCAAGCTGGGGCAGACCAGGGTTTCGATGGTTAGGGTGTTGGTCGCGCTGCCCTGATAATTGGGCTCGTTGATTGTGGCTACCACGACGTAACTGCCGGCATTGGTCGGGGCACTAGCACTGCCATCGTAAGTGACGCTCACTACCAAGTTCGTTGGCAAGGTGGTAACCGATACCGTCTTGGCCGCGCCATCGTATGTCTGGCTCAGGTCGCCGAGCAGAACTACTGCCGTGCCCGGATCGATCACCAACGTGTTGGTCACCCCACCGATGTAGTTGGCATCGGCCACCGTCGCAACCACCGCATAGCTGCCCTTGTTTGTCGGGGCGCTAGTATTGCCGTCGTAGCTTACGCTCACCGCCAGATTCGTCGGGGATGTGGTGACGGATGCAATCTTGGCCGTCCCGTCATACGTCTGGATAAGGTCACCGAGCGTAACCAAGGCTGTGCCCGGGTTGACCACCAGGGTGTTTGTCGCTCCGCCGCTGTAGTTGGCGTCCGTCACGGTCGCAACCACCGCATAGCTGCCCGCGTTGGTCGGGGCATTGCCACTGCCATCGTAGGTAACGTTCACCGCAAGGTTCGTCGGCGACGTCGTCACGGAGGCTATCTTGGCTGTCCCGTCATACGTCTGGCTCAGGTCGCCGAGCAGGACCGTGGCACCCCCCGGATTGATCACCAGGGTGTTGGTGGCCCCACCGCTGTAGTTGGCGTCCGTCACCGTCGCAATTACCATGTAACTGCCCGCGTTAGTCGGAGCGCTGGCATTGCCGCCGTATATGACGCTCACTGCGAGGTTTGTCGGGGACGTCATCACCGAAGCCGTCTTGGCCACACCATCGTAGGTCTGGTTCAGGTTGCCGAGCTGAACTACTGCCGTGCATGGGCTGATCACCAGCGTGTTGGTGGTCCCGCCGCTATAGTTGGCGTCCGTCACGGTCGCAACCACCGCGTAACTACCGGCGTTGGTCGGGGCATTGGCACTGCCATCGTAGGTGACGTTGACTGCCAAGTTCGTCGGCGAGGTCGTCACCGAAGCCGCTCTGGCCGTGCCAGCGTAAGTCTGGCTCAGGTTGCCGAGCAGAACCGTGGCCGCGGCCGGGCTGATCACCAGCGTGTTGGTAGCCCCTCCGCTGTAGTTGGCATCCGTCACGGTCGCAACCACCGCATAGCTGCCCGCGTTGGTTGGAGCACTGGCGCTGCCATCGTAGGTCAAGCTCACCGCCAGGTTTGTCGGAGACGTCGTGACAGAGATCGTCTTGGCAGTGCCATCATAAACTTGGCTCAGGTCGCCGAGCAGGACCGTCGCCGCACCTGGGGTGATCACCAGC
>JAPLUA010000087.1 GCA_026397855.1 Verrucomicrobiota bacterium
CAAGGCGATGAGTGCCCTGCTTGCCGAGCTAACCCAGAGCGCCTTCTGCCACCCTGAAACCGGTGCGCGGTTGATCTATGAACTCGCCTGACAGACAGCCCAAATGTGCCAACGCATTTTCCGCCCAGCTCAGGAAGTCTGAAGTTATGCTGGGAATGTCCAAACTCCAGGGGCACACCGGATGGCTGCCCCACACCTGAATAGCTACTCCGGCCTCCCGCCGATTCAGCGGGAGCGGTTGCGGGTTGTCAATTCCCCCGGCTGCCGATAAGTTCCGGCTGTGCGATGATCTCGGCCCAACAACAGACAACGCTGCTAGGCTCCAACTGCGAAATCGCGTTCGATAACCTGACGCGGCAGCTCTATTCGACCGACGCCTCGATTTACCAGATCACGCCGGAGGCGGTGGGCTTTCCGCGCAATGTGCAGCAGGCCCGCGCGCTGATTGAAGCGGCGGTGGAGGCGGGGGTCACGGTCATACCGCGTGGCGCCGGCACCGGCCTGGCGGGCGGGGCCATTGGCGAGGGCCTGGTGGTGGACTTCTCCCGCTACAACTGCCAGATCACCGACCTCGACCTGGAGCGGCGCACCGTCCGGGTGGGGCCCGGCGTGGTGCTGGACCAGTTGAACAACTTTCTCCGCCCGCACGGGCTTTGCTTCGGGCCCGACGTGGCTACGAGTTCCCGCGCCACCCTCGGAGGCATGATCGCCAACGACTCGAGCGGCTCCCATACCCCCTACTATGGCACCACGGCGGATCACCTGGGCGAACTGGAGGTTGTCCTGGCAGATGGCCGGGCGCTGGCGGTCGGGCCCGGGCATGACACCTTGCGCAAGCAGCGCGAGCTGGTGGCCGACCTGGTTTACTTTCACGGGCTGGAGATTGCCGAGCGGCGCCCGCCGGGATTGACCAAACGCCGGCCCGGTTACGCCATCGAACGCTGCGTCCGGGAACCGGACAATCTCAGCCATCTGCTGTGTGGCAGCGAGGGAACCCTGGCGGCCATCACCTCTGCCGAGCTGAAGATCGTCCGGCTGCCGGAGAAGAAAGGCCTGGGGCTGATCTTCTTTGCCTCGGTGGCCGAGGCCATGCAGGCAACCGTGGATTTGCTGGACCTGAAACCTGCCGCCATCGAGCACATTGACCGGGTGCTGCTCGACCAGACGCGCGGGCAACTGGAATTCCAGGCCGCGCGCGATCTGCTGGAGCTGGATTTCAAGCCCTGCCAGTCAATCCTGGTGGTGGAGTTCTTCGAGGACGTGGAAGACCGCCTGGCTGCCCTGGCGAGCCGCAAGCTGGGGCTGCGCAAGACGATCCTCAAGACCCCGGCGCAGGCAAAACTGATCTGGGCTATGCGCAAGGCGGGGCTGTCGCTGCTGACGGGCTGCAAGGGCGACGCCAAGCCCACCACCGGCATTGAGGATGCGGCCGTGCAGCCCCAGGAACTGCCCGCCTACGTGGCCGGGCTCGAATCGCTCATGGCTTCGCTGGGGCTGCAGGCCTCCTACTACGGGCATGCCGCGGCCGGCCTGCTCCATGTGCGGCCCGTCCTCGACTTGCACTCGGCGGAAGACCTGAAGAAATTCCGCCAGCTCGCCAATGAAGTGTCGGCGATGGTCCGCCAGTTCAAGGGCTCGCTCGCGGGCGAGCACGGCGTCGGCATCGCCCGCACCGAATTCATGGCCGAGCAGCTCGGGGACGGCTTGAGCGGCGTGATGCGCGAGATCAAGGCATCGTTCGATCCCAACAACCTGTTCAACCCCGGCAAAGTTGTCGGGGATGGACGGTTCCATATTGACACCAAACTGCGGCTCGGCGCGGGCTATGAGCTCAAGCTGCCCTTCGACCCGGTGCTGGCGTTCGCGGCCAAGGATGGATCCTTCACCCGCAATCTTGAACAGTGCAACGGCTGCGGCGGCTGCCGTAAGGAAACCCCCGGCATGTGCCC
>JAPLUA010000529.1 GCA_026397855.1 Verrucomicrobiota bacterium
TGCCGGGCCTCTCCGCCCCCGGCCACTCCGTGCAACTGCAATCGGGCGACTTGGTGGTGTTCTACACGGACGGCGTCACGGAGGCCTTCGACATGGCAGGCAATCTTTACGGGGAATCCAAATTGCTGGCGGAACTCGCGGCCCAGCCCGGCCTTACCGCCGCCGCAGCCACCGACGCGGTATTGCGCAGCGTCCGCACCCACGCCGGGGATTGCCCGCAGTCGGACGACATCACGGTGCTGGCCCTGAGGAAAAAACCATGAGCCCGCCGGCCGCCTTCTCATGAGCCAGATCACGGTGCCGGACCGCCGCCCAACTGAATTATGACCATCGCCAAGCGCCTGATCATCCTGCTTGCTCTGCCCCTTGCCGCGCTCCTGGGGTTCGGCGTTTACACCCGGTTCGAGCTGTCGAGAATCGAGGAACGCAGCAAGTTTGTGGCGGAGTCCCAGGTTCCAAGCATCGCCACGGTCGGGAGCCTCTCTCAGAACTTTGCCGAGATGCGGGTGAACGTCCGGAACTTCCTGCTGGCGACGAACCAGGCGGGCCAAGCCACGGCCCGGGCGGCCTTTGACCAGGAGGAGGCGGAGATCATCCGCGAGTTGCGCGAGTACGCGGACACCATGATCACCGATGAGAAGGATCGCCGGATGCACACCGACTACAAGGACCTGAGCCGGGATTGGACTGCCAGCGCCAGGCATGTCATGGCGATGGCAGGGGAGGGACAACGGGAGAAGGCCCTCGCCTCCCTCGCCGGCGGAACCGCGGAAATCGGCGAGCGCCTGAGCAGAATGTCGGGCGAGTGGCTCCGGTACAATGAGGACCTGGCGGGCATCGCCAGCAAAGCGGTGCTCGAAAGCATCAACGCTTCCCGGTGGAAAATGCTGTTGGCCAACTCGGCAGCCGTTCTCCTGACGGCCGCGCTGGGATTCCTCACCTTCCGGCGCATCGTCAGGCCGATCCGGGCGCTCGAAACCTCGGTGAAGAGCATCGCCGCCGGCCACTACACGGAGGAGGTTCCCTTCACCGGTGCTGCGGACGAAACCGGCAGCCTGGCCCGTTCGATTCAAGTACTGAAGCAGGGCGCCGGAGCGATGGAGGAGCAGCGTTGGGTCAAGTCCAACGCCGCCAGGCTCACAGGCGAGCTGCAGGGTGCCGCGTCACTTGCCGAGTTCGGGCAGCGGCTCGCTTCCACCCTGGCGCCGCTGCTGGGCGGCGGCGTGGCGGGCTTCTATCTGTTTGAGGCGAACCCCGGGCGGCTCAGGAGAATTGCGAGTTACGGCCTCGCTGAGGACGCGGCTTCCGCCGTCTCATTCGGCGTGGGCGAGGGCCTCGTCGGTCAGTCTGCACAGGAGCGCAAGGCGGTCACCCTCACAGCTCTTCCTCCCGGTTATCTCCGCATCGTCTCCGGCCTGGGAGAAGCCGCCCCGGTCCAGGCAGTGGCGCTGCCGCTGCTGTTCAAGGACACGCTGCTGGGCGTCCTGGAAATCGCCACCTTCCGCGCGTTCAGCCCCCGGGAGCAGGCTCTGCTGGACGAGCTTCTGCCGGTGGTGGCGATGAGCCTGGAGGTCTTGCAGCGCAATCTCCGCACGCAGGAGTTGCTCAGCCAGACGCAGGAGCAGGCCCGCCAGCTCGAGAAACAGACGGAGGCGCTGCTGACCCAGCAGGGCGAGCTAACCGCCCAGCGGGAGCAGCTCAGCGTGAGCGAGCGGAAGATCCGCCGCATTCTCGAGACCAGCGCGGAGGGCTTCTGGCTGGTGGATAATGACACAGTGACACTGGAGGTGAATGACGCGATGTGCCGGATCCTCCGACGGCCCCGGGAGGAGATTGTCGGGCGCCGCGTATTTGATTTCACCGACGAGGAGAACGCGCGGATACTCAAGGATAACGTGTCCCAGCGCGCGCACGGGCAATCCACAAGTTACGAGTTGTCTTTCAGCATCCCGGACGGCTCCCTGGTTCCCTGCCATCTGAGCGTGGCGCCCCTCCTGGACGACCAGGGGGTGAAGATCGGCGCGTTCGCCATGTGCGGCGACATCACGCTGCGCAAGCAGCAGGAGGCGGAAGTCCTCCTGGCCAAGCAGAAAGCCGAGGAGGCCACCCGGATGAAGTCCATGTTCCTGGCGAACATGAGCCACGAGATCCGCACCCCGATGAATGCCATCATCGGCCTGTCCCACCTCGCCCTCAAGACCGAGCTCACCCCGAAGCAGCGCGATTACGTAAGCAAGGTTCACAACGCTGGCACCTCGCTCCTCTCCGTCATCAACGACATCCTCGACTTCTCAAAGATCGAGGCGGGCAAGCTCGACATCGAGACGACCGGCTTCAAGCTCGACGATGTCATCAGCTCAGTCACCACGCTGACCGCCCAGAAGGCGCACGACAAGGGCCTCGAGTTCCTGGCCCATGTCTCACCGAGCGTCCCGGAGCATCTGCTCGGCGACCCGCTCCGCCTGGGCCAGATACTCACCAATTTCGTCAATAACTCCGTCAAGTTCACCGAGCAGGGCGAGATCCGGCTGAACATTGACCTGCTCGAGCGCACCGGCGAGAAGGTCCAGCTCAAGTTCTCCGTTCGCGACACGGGTATAGGTATGACTCAGGAGCAGGCGGCAAAGCTCTTCCAGCCGTTCACCCAGGCCGACATGTCCACAACCCGCAAGCATGGCGGCACCGGGCTGGGGTTGACGATCTGCCGGAGGCTCGTGGAGCTGATGGGCGGTCGCGTCTGGCTCGAAAGCGAGGCTGGCGCTGGCAGCACCTTCTTCTTCACCGTCTGGCTCGGAATCGGCACGGCCACAGGCTCGGGCAGGATTGTCCCCGAACGGCTCGCGCAGCTCCGGGTTCTCATCGTGGACGACAACGCCACCGCCTGCGAGATTCTCCAGGAACCGCTCAGCACGGTGGCCAGCCGCGTGGATGTGGTCTCGTCGGGCAAGGATGCCATCGCCGCCATCCAGCAGCATGATGCGGATCAGCCCTACGACATTGTCTTCATGGACTGGCGCATGCCCGGCATGGACGGCTTGCAGGCCAGCCGCCATATCAAGGCCGACGAGACCTTGAAGCATCCGCCGCACATCGTGCTCGTCACCGCATTCGGCCGCGAGGAGGTCCGCGAGGAGGCCGAGCGGCTAGCGCTCGACGGCTTCCTCGTCAAGCCGGTCACCAAGTCCATGATCGTGGACGCCCTCGTCAACGTCTTCGCCGTCGCGGGCGAGGGCATCGGCGCCGCGGCGGAAGGGGACCGCTCTCACCGCCTGGACGGCGCGCGCATCCTCCTGGCCGAGGACAACGAGATCAACCAGCAGATCGCCGTCGAGCTCCTGGAGGGAGCCGGGGCCAAAGTGCAAACCGCCGGCAACGGCATGGTGGCAGTCCAGACCCTCTTCAACGGCCCCCAGCCGCCGCTTTTCGACGTGGTCCTGATGGACCTGCAGATGCCCGAGATGGACGGCTACCAGGCCACCGCCAGGCTCCGCTCCGACCCGCGCTTCCGGACCCTGACAATCATCGCCATGACCGCGCACGCGACGATGGAGGAGCGGCAGCGATGCCTTGATGCAGGGATGAATGACCACATCTCCAAGCCCATTGATCCGGCCAACCTGTTTGAAACCGTGGCCCGGTTCTACAAGCCCACCGTTTCGCCCTCCGCCTCGTCCGGCGTCGAAGTAGTGGTGGTAGAACCTGCGAAGGCGACCGATGGCGAGCTTCCCCCGATTGCCGGCCTCGACACGAAGGATGGCCTTGCCCGCGTTGCGGGAAACCGGAAGCTGTATCTGAAGCTCCTCCGCCAGTTCGCGGAGCAACAGGGAGCTTCGGTCGGCCAGATCACCGGCGCCCTAGCCCAGGGCGACGCGGCTCTGGCCGAGCGTCTCGCGCACACGCTCAAAGGCGTGGCCGGAAACATCGGTGCCAAGCCAGTGCAAGCGGCTGCCGGCGCATTGGAGAAACTCATTCGCGACCGCGCCGCCCCCGGCGAAACGGAATCCGCGCTGCGTCAAGTCGCCGCTGCATTGGATCCGCTGCTGGTACAATTGCGGAACTCGCTGCCTTCGCCCGAAGTGGCAGCCCCGTTACCGACCTCACTACCGCCAGAGGATCCCGTGCAAACGCGCGCCGCCGCAGCACAGTTGACGAAGCTGTTGGCAGAGTTCGACCCCGGCGCGGTGGAATTCATCGAGGCCAGCCAAGCGGCCCTGCGCCCGCTGTTCCCCGGCGACGGGTGGCCGCAATTCGAGAGGCTGGTGCAGGGTTACGCCTTCGCCGACGCACAGGCACGACTGGAGCAAGCCCTGGTTCACTAAAATGCCGCAAGACCCAAGCCGTCCGACCCGGCGACAATTCCTGCAAACGGCGATGCTCGGTTCACTCGCTGGCTTCGCGGGACGGCTTCGCGCGGCGACCAACGAGCCTGCCCGCGCGTCCTTTGACGCCAGCCGCACCGTGGCTGCCCGCTGGCTCGATCAGCAACAGGGCAGGGTGTCGGCCCGTGACTTCGAGCTCCTTCGCCGTGCCCAGGATGTTTTCTACCAGAACATCCTCACTGCCGGCGACGAGGGGAAGCCGCTGCCGTGGGTGCCATTGCGCGGCATCTGCCCGGCACCGGTGAAGTATCGCGGCGTCTGGGATTGGGACGGCAGCTTCCATGCGCTGGCCATCTCCCGCTGGGACGGCGAACTGGCCCGCGAGCAACTGCGCATCATCCTCGACCGCCAGCAGCCTTCCGGGTTACTCATCAATAACATCCGCGCCAATGGGCTGATCCGGACGCGCTACGGTGGACCGCCGATCACCCCTTGGGCCTTGGCGCGGATACAGGAACGAGCGCCCGACGATGCGTTCCTCAAACGAGCTTACCCGCAGTATGTTCGCTATGAGCAGCACCTGTGGCGCAATCGAGGCGGACAGGCCGACGGGCTTTTCCACTATGACACCGAACTCACGCACAATGCGAAGGAGGACAGGCAAGCCATCCGCTTCGAATCAGGCTGGGACAACTCCGTGCGCTGGGACGACAGCGTGGATCTCTGGACGGTGGACATGAACGGCTTCATGGTGCTGGTTTATCGGGGGATGGAGCGCATGGCGCGGCGGCTATCGTTGCCGGCGGACGCCGCGCGCTGGCACGCCCGAGGCGAAGCGCTGGCCACGCAGATCAGAGAGCGCTTGTTCGACGCCAAAACGGGCGCCTACCTTGACCGACGGCGCGACACGGGGCGATTCTCTGATGTGCTGACGGCGGCTTCCTTCCAGCCGCTCTTTGCTGGCGTTGCGGATGCGGCCCAAGCCGGCGCAATGGCCAAGCTCGCGGCAGATCCCGGAAAGCTTTTCCCGGCCATGCCGACGCTGGCATACGACGATCCGCGTTACTTAAGCGGCGGGTATTGGCGAGGCCCCGCTTGGCCGGAGACGACTTACTTTGCCGTCAAGGGCCTGAAGTCCTGCGGCTACGGCAGGACGGCCGAGGCGATTCGCCAGAACTTCCTCGGCTGGTGCGCCAACAACCCGGAAGCACTCTACGAATATTACGATTCGAGGTCTGGCAAGGGCCTGGGAGAGATTCAATATGCCGGCACGGCTGCTTTTATCATCGAGCTTATCCTTGGCTGGAATGAGCCGGACAACCTGACTGGGCCGCAGGGAGGAGAGACGCTGCGCGGGTGATCAAGTGGCCGTGTCAATCCACCGTAATCTCCGAGTTGACCACGCTGGCCTCCGCAAACCGCAGTGCCGCCTGAATGTCCCCGCGGGTCAGCTCCGGGTAGCCCTTGAGCAGCGCATCCCAGGATTCGCCCTCTGCAAGCTGCCCGAGGATGACTTCCACGGCCGGAATTGATGACTAGACACGGGCCAACCAAGTGAAACGGATCTATCTTGCGACTCGCGCGCGATAGAACTGCTGGTTGCAGCAGTCTGCCTGGCTGTTGGTGTATAACACGCTACCAGTGAGATTAGTTGCCACCCAAATTGGCTGCCAGTTGGTAGCAAGGCAATCCGACGCGGCTTGGAGCTCATATACATGGTTCGTGGGACCCGTCACTTGAATCGCCAGCACGCCATTGGTCGCGTTCAGTGGGAAGATGGATAGCAGCGGGCGTAGCGGCAGGTTCACGATGGAAATGGTCCACAAGGGGGCCAGCGTTTCGCCGGGTACCTGCGTGGTC
>JAPLUA010000356.1 GCA_026397855.1 Verrucomicrobiota bacterium
GGCGATCATCAGGACCACAAAAAGGTAAACAATTCGCGGAGTCCACTGCGCCACGGCGTGGAGCTTGCTCGAGCCCTCCTCCTCATAGTAGATGCGCAGCCGCTTCAGCGAGTCATCGAGCTGCCCGCTGATCTCGCCCGTCGCGTACTGGCTGGCGAACAGAACCGGAAACTCAGGGCAATCTCGGACCACCTCGGCCGGCGTCTGGCCCGCATCCACCAGCGGCCGCCACGCCCGCACCGCCCGGATCAAAGCCGGCGAACCGCTGGCAGTGGCGGCCATTTCCCAGGCCTCAATGACGGTGACCCCTGCGCTAAGCAGCGCCTCCAGCGCGGCCGCCAACCGCGAGAGCGCCAGGTATTGCCTCGCTGTGCCCAACACGGGAACCCGGCGCAGGATCGCCTCCAGGCGCGCGCGCCACGCTTCGCCCCGGGCACCTTGGGCAGCATAGATGATCAGCCCGATCCCGGCATAGACCGGGAGCAGCGCCCCCAGGGTCCGGGCCAGGTAGGACAGCCAGTCCCCGGTCAGGAAGAGCTTGGGGAAGGGAAGAATGAACACGGCGAAATGGAAGAGAAAGGCCGGGTAGGCGAGATCGCCGATCAGCCGGCGGGCGATCCGGGCCCGGGCATTGTAGTAATCGGTGAGCAGCCGAAGGCTGGCCTCCATCCGGCCGCTCTGCTCCCCGGCCGCCAGGAGGGCGATGTCAAGCGCCGGCAGCCATTGGCGATCGAGCCGCTCCAAGGCATCGGCGAAAGTGCATCCCTCCGCCAGGTCCGCAAGGATCCGGCCAATCGGCTGGCGGTAAGAGGGGGCGGGGGGATTGGACTGCAGATGCTCCAGCGCCCGGACGAGGCCAAGGCCGGCCCCTGTGAACTGGGCGAGCTGATGATAGAAATCAGCCCGTTGCGACAACTGTCCCGGCGTGATGATCAGCGGCATCGTTCGAGCCTGACGCCGGCCTCCCTCCGGCCGGTCGCGCGGCAATGTTGTTCCAAAACGCTTGTCCGCGCAAAACATCCAACCCGGCGCCGCGATCGGCGTCCCGGTCAGGACGTCACACGGTCGAAGCTGGCTTTGAGATCGCGCTTGCTCCGGACCCCCACCATCTGCTCGGAGACCTCCCCGTCCTTGAACATCAGGAGCGTGGGAATGGCGCGGACGCCGTATTGAGCGGCGAGCATCTGGTATTCATCAATGTTCACCTTGCCGATCCGCACCCGGCCGTCGTATTCGGCGGCCAATTCGTCGAGAAGCGGCGCGATCATCTTGCACGGGCCGCACCATTCGGCCCAGAAATCCACCAGCACCGGCGTGCTGGATTCAACGACTTCTTTGGCGAAATTATCCTGCGTTAGAGTGACAATATTGGGAGCTGCCATAAATAAAACATCACGATTGCTTGTAGAACAAACGGAAAAGATCCGGGCTTGATACACCGCGCGCCCTGGCGCGCCGGGTCAATGGGTGCCCCGGGCTACCACACCCACTGGAACATGTTGTTCAGCGTCGTCAGAACGGCGAGGATGCCAACCACCGCCGCGGCGATGGCCAGGCTCGTATCCAACACCCCGAGACCGGGGCGACCGGCTGCCATCGAGGGAGCGGGGCGCGGCGTCGAGGTTGCCCGGGCAACGGCAGCGGGAGCCAGCGCAGGGGCAGCAGCCCGTGGAGCGGCCGTGGGTGCCGAGGTTGCCGCAGCCGGCGCGGCTGGCGCCGCTGCCATCGGAGGCGCGCCCGAAGGCCCGCCCGGAGGCAAGGTCGGCAGCTTGATGGTCGGAGCCGCCGAGGGCTTGGGCGGCAAATTGATGCGGACGGTTTCCTTCTTCGGTTGGACCTTTCCAGTCTCTTTCTTCGGAGGAAGTGCGCCAGCCGGAACATTCGGGATATTCTCTGCCATAAAAGTAATTTCGACTGAAACTAAGGTCGCGCTCCGGAGGTGTCAAACTCTTATTCTCGCAGCACGGCGACCCTGCAGCCAATGGTGCAGGCTGAGTATCGGATGCCTCCACAACATCCGGGGGCCGGCATAGCGCATCACCGCCCGGATCTGCTCGCGCCGGAGCCGCTGATAGCAATGCACCGGGCATTTCGCGCAGACGGGCTTGTCCGGCCCGAACCGGCATCGCTCCAACCGCTCCGCGGCATAGTCGCGCAGCTCCATGCATCCGGAGCAAGGCGCCCCTTGCGCTCCGTGGTGATCCCGGCAGTAGCAGGCGATCATTGCCGCAATGGTCTGGGATTCTCGGGCCAGCCGTTTGTGGGCATCATGCGGGATGACGGCGCGAGCGGCCTTATCGCACGGCGTCGCCCCTCGGTCCGGCATCTTCCTGAAACTTGTCATTGTCGCATGCTATCTTCGCACCAGGCCCGCCGCGCCGCTTTGATCCGGGTCAAACTCCTGCGCCAGGGTGCAAGACAGAATTCTTCGGAAGCTGGAGTA
>JAPLUA010000557.1 GCA_026397855.1 Verrucomicrobiota bacterium
CCCGCTACACTAACCCTTGAGTTATGCCGTTGCCCAAAGAATCGCGCCCGTTGACCGAAACAGAATACCTTGAGATTGAACGCGCCGCGGAGTTCAAGAGCGAGTTCTTCCACGGCGAAATGTTCGCCATGGCGGGCGGCACCTTGCATCACAGCCTCATTGCAACCAACCTGGCCGGCGAGTTCCGCAACCGCCTCAGGGGTAGGACCTGCCAGCCCTACAATGCCGACCTCCGGCTGAAGATCGAGACCACGGGCCTCTACACCTACCCGGATTTGTCTGTCATCTACGGTCATCCCCAGTTTGCGGACGGGGCGGATGACACCGTGGTTAATCCCACGGTTCTCGTCGAGGTGCTGTCCGACTCCACCGAGGCGTATGACCGGGGAAAGAAGTTTGAGCATTACCGGCAAATCCCCTCTTTGCGGGAGTACCTGCTTGTCAGCCAGAAGGCGCCCCAAATCGAGCAGTACATTCGCCAGGCCGATGGCCACTGGCTCCTGAATGAAGCCGCCGGCATGGACCGAAGCCTGGAGCTGCCTTCGCTGGGAATCGCGATCCCACTGGCTGAAATATTCGCCAAAGTGAACTTCGTCCCGGCGCCGGTCCGACCGCCTTCGCCGCACTGAACACCAGACATTGCAAGGGCAACCTACAAGTGATGACTAATTTGAACACCAACCATCCCGAACCTGCCGCGCCCTCCGACTTCATCCGCGACATTGTTGCGGCGCACGTTGCGGGGAATGCGTATCCGCAGATCCACACCCGTTTTCCACCCGAACCGAACGGCTACCTCCATATCGGCCACGCCAAGTCCATCTGCCTCAATTTCGGAATCGCCCGCGAGTTCGGCGGCATCTGCAACCTCCGCATGGACGACACCAACCCGACCAAGGAGGACGTCGAGTATGTGGATTCCATCACCGAGGACGTGAAGTGGCTGATCAGCGGCTGGGCCGATGACCGCCTCGGCCTCAAGCCCCGGGGCAAAGCGCCCGAGTCACAGACCGTCAATGGCAAGGCCGATTCCTACCTGCCGGCAGTGACTGTTACTGCGGAGGGCGGAAGAGACGCATCCCCTGCCCTGGAGCCGTTCTACGCCTCCGATTATTTTGACCAGATCTACGAATACGCCCTCATGCTCATCAGGAAGGGCGTCGCCTACGTGGATGATCTGTCGCCCGAGGACACCGATCAATATCGCGGCTCGCCGGACCGGCCCGGCAAGGAAAGTCCTTTCCGCAGCCGCTCGATCGAGGAGAGCCTCGACCTGTTCACGCGGATGAAGAGCGGCGAGTTCCCCGACGGCACCCGCACGCTGCGCGCAAGGATTGACATGGCATCGCCCAATATCTGGATGCGCGACCCGATCCTCTACCGCATCCGCCATGCCGAGCATCATCACACCGGCGGGAAGTGGTGCATCTACCCGATGTACGATTTCGCCCACTGCCTGAGCGACTACATCGAAGGGATCACCCACTCCATCTGCACGCTGGAGTTCGAGGTGCATCGGCCTCTTTACGATTGGATCCTCGAGCAACTCGGCCTGCCCCGTCCCCTCCCCCACCAGTACGAGTTTGCCCGCCTCAGCCTCGGCTATACCGTCATGAGCAAGCGCAAGCTCATGCAGCTCGTCAACGAGACCCTGGTTTCCGGCTGGGACGATCCGCGCATGCCGACCATCAGCGGACTGCGCCGGCGCGGCGTCACGCCCCAGGCCCTGCGCGATTTCGCCTACAACATCGGCATCACCAAGTATAACGGCGTCACCGACGTCGCCGTGCTGGAGCATTCCATCCGCGAAGACCTCAACCGGCGCGCCCTCCGGCGGCTCGCCGTGCTGCGCCCGATCCGGGTCGTCATCACCAACTACCCCGACGGCCAGGTTGAGGAACTGGACGCTATCAACAATCCCGAAGACCCGGCGTCGGGCACGCGCAAGGTGCCGTTCAGCCGCGAGCTCTACATCGAGCGCGATGATTTCATGGAAACGCCGCCGCCCAAGTACTTCCGCTTGCGGCCGGGCGGGGAGGTGCGACTGAAATACGCTTACATCATCAAGTGCGACGAGATCGTGAAGGATGCCGGCGGGCAGGTTGTCGAAATCCGCTGCACGGCCGATCTCGGCAGCAAGACCGGGGGACCAACCTCCGGCCGGAAGGTCAAGGGAACGATCCACTGGGTCAGCGCCGCCCATGCGGTTGACGCCGAGGTGCGGCTCTATGACCGGCTGTTCACGGTGCCGGAACCCGATGCGGGCGGCGATTTCAAGCAGCACCTGAACCCCCACTCGCTGGAGGTCGTCACCGCCAAATGCGAGCGATCCCTCAAAGACGCCATGCCCGAACTCCGTTACCAGTTCGAGCGCCTCGCCTATTTTGCCCTGGATAAGGACAGCCGCCCCGGGCATCTGGCAATCAATCGAACCATCACGCTGAAGGACGCTTGGGCCAAAGAGGCAAAAAAGGGGTAAAATGTCGCTTGCCGATGGCCGCCTGATCTAGGAATCTTTCCGGAATGAAAATCAAGCTCCTGGCTCCGATCGCTCTCGTTTCGTTGCTGCTATCCGTTCAAAACGGGGTTGCCTCCGGGACAAACGACACCGCCGCTGAACTTAAGTCGCTGATAACGAAGATTCAAACCAAGCTGCGCCAGAACGAAAAGACCGAAGCCGCGCTTGCCCCTGAGCTCAAAGAGTTCGACGACCTGCTGGCAGAGCATAAGGGCGAGAAGACAGATGACGTGGCTCAGATTCTCTACATGAAGGCCATGCTTTATCAGCAGGTAATCAAGGACGCCCCGAAAGGCGATGCCCTCATGGAACAGCTCCAGCGCGACTTCCCCGATTCGAAGCCCGTCAAAGTGATCAAGCAGCAGGCCGAGTCCAAGAAGCTGCGAGACGCCCTGGTCGAAGGGGCCAAGTTCCCCGACTTCGACGAAAAGGATCTTGCGGGCAAGCCGCTGTCCATCGCCAGGTTCAAAGGCAAGGTGGTGTTGCTCGATTTCTGGGCCACCTGGTGCGGGCCGTGCAGGAACGAACTGCCCAATGTGCTGAAGACTTATGAGAAGCACCATGCCGACGGCTTTGAGATCATTGGCATCAGCCTCGACAGGGACCAGGATCGGGAGAAGCTCGATGGGTTCCTCAAAGAGAAGAACATGACCTGGCCGCAGTTCTTCGACGGCAAGTACTGGCAGAACAAACTGGCCGCAAAATACGGCGTCAACAGCATCCCGGCGACCTACCTGCTGGACCGCGAAGGAACCATCATCGGCAAGGATTTAAGAGGAGAAGACCTGGAGCAGGCAGTCGCCAAGGCGCTGGCAAAGAAGTAAGGGCGATCTTCGGGCCCGTAAGAAAAACACCCCGGCCAGGGCGGTATCGCTCCCGGCAGGGGTGCAAGTTTCAGCTATTCGCCAGCGTTAGTAGTTCCTGGCAACTTCAGCCCAGTTCACCACGCTCCAGAACGCCTTGAGGTAGTCCGCGCGGCGGTTTTGGTATTTAAGGTAATAGGCATGCTCCCAGACATCGCAGCCGAAGATCGGCTTGCCCTCGACGCCGGCGATGGCCTTGCCCATGATCGGGCTATCCTGGTTGGCCGTGGAGACGATCTCGAGCTTCCCCCCATTGACCACCAGCCAGACCCAGCCGCTGCCGAACCGGCCCAGGCCCGCGGCCTCGAACTTCTCCTTGAAGGCGTCAAAGCTCCCGAAGGCCGCCTTGATATCATCGCCCAGCTTCCCTGATGGCGCTCCGCCGGCCTTGGGGCCGAGAATCTTCCAGAACATGGAATGGTTGGCGTGGCCGCCGCCGTGGTTGCGCACCATGCCCCGGATGTCGGCGGGCACCGCATCGAGGTTGCGGATGAGATCCTCGACCGACTTGCTCTCGAGGTCGGGCTTGCCGGCAATGGCCTTATTGACGTTGGCGACATAGGCGGCATGATGCTTGCCGTGGTGGATTTCCATTGTTTGCGCATCAATGTACGGTTCGAGCGCGTCTTTGGGATAAGGGAGCGGAGCTAGTTCGTATGCCATAGTTTTCCTGTTATTGTTATTCGCTAATTCACTAATATCGTTCTTTATTTCTCGTTAACGGTAATCGGATAACATAACACTTTTGTGCCAGAGTCAAGTGGCACAAGCACGAAAAAAACCTGCCAGTCACTGCCGGTTGGCCAGCCCCACGAAGTTCTTGAGCAGCTGAAGGCCGATCTTCTGGCTCTTCTCCGGGTGAAACTGAGTGGCATAGACGTTGTCCCGCCACACGGAGGAGGCGAAGGTCTCCCCGTAGCTGGTAGAGGTGGGAACGATGGACGGATCCTCGGGCTTGGGAAAGAAGCTGTGGACGAAATAGACGTAGCTGCCGGTGGGGATGCCTTGGAACAGGGGGCATTCCGGATTCACGATATCAATCTGGTTCCACCCGATCTGCGGAATCTTCAACCCATCACCTCCCCTGAAACGGACGACCTTGCCCTGAAAAACGCCCATCCCCGCCGCGCAGCTATTAAACTCCTCGCTCTTTTCAAACAGCGCCTGGTAGCCGACGCAGATGCCAAGAAAAGGGCGCCCCGACCGGATAAACCGCCGCGAAGCCTCCAGGAGCGCCTGCTTTTCGAGAGCCTGCATGCAGTCATCAAAGGCGCCAACCCCGGGCAGAACCACTGCCCGCGCGTCGGCTATCTCTTCCGGCGTGCGGCTTATCCGCACCTCGGCGCCGACCTTGAGCAGGGCTTTATGCACGCTGCGCAGGTTCCCGGAGCCATAGTCAATCAGAGCAATCACGGACGCAGAATAGTTCGGGACGGGGGCTTAGGCAAGCGGCGGGGATGTGGCGCGTGAATGCAGCTTCGATGGGCGCCGTCGAATAAGTAAATCGCGGTGACAACATATTGCCTTGGCAACCACTTGCCGAGCGGATTGTTGGCAGCCGAAGGATTGGAAACTATGAACTTGATAACGATGCGGGTTGCGGTTGCCTGCGCATTGTCCCTGCTGGCAGGGTCAGCGCTTTGCGCGGATAAAGGCGAGAAGAAACTGACTTGCTGTCAGCAGGCAGCGGCCGGGGGCAAAGACTGCAAGCACAAGTGCTGCCTGGCCGCACACAACGAGGGCAAGTCATGCGAGAAATGCAATCCCAACAAGGAGGACCTTAAGAACAGCGATAAGAAGGGAGGCCAGAAGATCGCCCCCAAAGCGGATCGGACGCCGACGAAGTAGGACCAGGAGCCACTCACCGGCATCTGGCCACACCCTCCCTCGGCATCACGGCGCCTTGCGGCCCAGCATTTCCTCAAAGCCATCCCAGTCCTGCCGAAACACCGACCACTGTTCCTCGGTCAGACCCCCGCCAACTGTGGCCCCGCGGAGATTGGCAGAACAGTGGTGCGCCACACCGCCATCATCGTGGATGACGGCCAAAATGCCCAGGTTCGCCTGGGGTATGGCATAGGTTGTGTTGGCGCCGCGGCTCAAGACATCCCCCATTGCAAAAACCTCCGCTGCCGGGCCAATGCGGCTCACCATCAACGGTCCTCGCAGGTCGCCGGCGTAGATTCCCAACCCTGTCTGGGATGGTTCATTAAGAGCGCCACCTGCCACTCCAGCCACCGACCAGAGGATGGCCCAGCTCGAATAATCCAGCGACGAGCAGCCGAGCAAAGAGGAGTATTCCGGCAGAGCCCGGGTTGCGCTATAGACAAACAGATGGGCCGAGTCTCTCTGAAAGGCCCGATTGAGGCCCGGGAGCGCCAACCGGGTATCCCCATAACCGGTTACTCCGTCCCCCGTGACACCGCCATCATCATGGGTCAGGCCACCATGCCAAACGACGGTGTAGTTCGTGGACTTGAGATTGAGCGAGTGGGCGGCGGCATTGGCACCCACAAAGGGGTAGATCGCGTCGCAGTTCGTCCACCAACCGTGAACCTTGGCGCTGCGGACCAGGAAGTTAATGGCCGTTGGAATGGTGTTGCTCGCGCCAAGGGGAATTCCAGCCCGCGCCAGGAAATTCGTGGCATCGGCATCCCACACCAGCCATGGGGCCAGGGCGACCCGATAGAAGCGAGAGCGGAAGCTTGCAGAATTGGGATCGGCGACCTCGAACGGAACCGACAGGGGATACATGTTCAGAATCGGAGTCCAATCATCGAGGTTGGTTGAGGCCAAAACCGTGTAGCCCACCCCGGGATCACCCGAGACCGTGAACCTGTTCACCCCGGCGCTCCGGCGCGGCGAGGTAATGGCCGGCACAGCCGGAGGCGTGACCGAGACGAAGAACTGCTGGGTGGCACAATTGGGCACCGTGCCATTGTCGGCGACTTTCACTGTCAGGGTGGCAACGGCAGGAACAGAGGAGATGGGAGGTTGATAGGATAGCACCCCGGAATCCCGATCCACCGCGGCGCCGTCGGGAGGGTTGAGCAGGGAATAGTTCAACACATCGGGCGGCGCATACGGATCCGTGGCAAGGTTAGTGATTGTCAGGATGCGCCCGGCCAGAATGCCCTGGTCGGGCACCGGGGCGAGTTTCGGAAAGGTGATCCACGGGGGAGGGCTTGTGGTAGCCAATCCCCAGCCATGGATGAAATTGTCAGATCCGCTGATATCATAGAAACGGGCGTAACCGGTGGACAACCCGGCGATTTGATCAGGGATCGGGTAGTAGTAGATGGCGTTGGTGAAGCCGCTGGCGGCCACTTGAATCCAGTTGGTGAGGTCCGCACTGAAAGACACCGTGGCAGCCGCCGGGTTGATAACGGTGCTCAGCAGGAAATGGGTGGCCTGGTTTCCATGTCGTCCCAGAGGCAAGGCCCACTGGAGTTCAGTGGTATAGGCATAGTAGTACCAGGCGTCGTAAGCAAAACTCGACGCGATGACTTCTGGCGGCATGGTGCCCGGCGGAGGGAAAAGCTCCCGGCGCCAGAGCAGCCCGTCCACGCTCTCGAAGGCAGCCACATAATGGATCGGCTTCCGCCAGTCCGGTGCCTTCTGAACCTCAAACGAGCCGTCCAGCAGGTGATAGTAGATTCTCGCGGCAATCCCATTGCTGAGACACAGAACCATGAAACCGGGGTTCATGGTCTGTCCGTTGAATGTGTTCGTGCTCGCGCTGCCTAGCAGGCTCGCAACGACATTGCTGCGCCCGATGTCGTAAACAGCCTGGTCAAAGTAGTGGCCGTGTCCGGCGAAGACCCACCAGCGGGCTGGCCAGTCCTTGAAACAATCCCGCAGGATGACCGGGTTTCCCCAACTGAAGCCGAACGGGGGTTGATGGATCACGACGGCAATGGTCTGGGTGGGAGAAGCGAGGGACACCTCCTGCTTGAGCCACTGCTGCTCTGATTGACTCATCAGGCCCATATTTCCACCGTTCAAAAGCATGAACCTGACCCCAGAGAGGTCGAACCGCTGGTAGGGAGGCATGCCGGGGAACATCTGGCAGAACATCTCGGCGTTAGTCTCCCGGGGATCCTGGTCATGATTGCCCGGAATCCAGATAATGTTGGTCTTGGCAATGTTCTTAAATGCCTGGATCGAAGCCGACCAGAATTGCATTTCGCTCGCGGCGCGGCTCTTTGCCTGGGGCCAGTTTGGCAACTGCCCCGGGCAGGTTGAATACCAGGTTGTCTCGTCTCCCGAGACGACGATTTTGGCCGGCGGCGGATCCATGGCATTGATCCTGTCCACCAAACGCGGGTCCAGGTTGGTAGTCGTCACACCCCCGGTGGGAGCATTGAGGCTCATGTGGGGATCACTGAATAAGACCATCACAGCGTTGCCCGGAGCGGACGGATCAAAGCCTGCCCCGCGATAGGCATCGGTAAGATTAGTAAAAGCCGGAGATGTGGCGACACCCATCAAGAGGATGACACACAGGCGCAATAAAACTACCCTCATACGGGTAACTTTCACCGCACTTGCCATTCTGTCAAATGGGCTGCGCCCCGTCCTGGCAATCGAACGCTAGTTTCGATTGCCTTCCCGCAGGAATCCGCTAATTGTATGTTAACCGAATACGAATGAAAAAGGCTGATGCAGGTGTCGTTGGGATGGGCTATTTGGGAAAGAAACTGATCACATGAAGGTTCCATTGTTGGATCTCAAGGCCCAGTACGCGCCCATTAGGGCTGAAATCGAGGCTGTAATGGCCGAGGTGATGGAATCCCAGCATTTCATCCTCGGCCCGCAGGTGCAGAAGTGCGAGGAGGCTATTGCCGGGTATTCGGCATGCGCCTATGGGGTTGGCGTTTCTTCCGGAACCGATGCCCTGCTTATCTGCCTGATGACGGAGGGCATTGGCCCGGGCGATGAGGTCATCACCACCCCCTACACCTTTTTCGCAACAGCCGGCTCGATTGCGCGGGCGGGAGCAAAGCCGGTTTTCGTGGACATTGATCCGACCAGCTACAACCTGAACGCCTCGGAGATCGAATCAAAGATCACCCCTAGAACGCGCGCGATCATCCCGGTGCATCTTTACGGTCAGATGGCCGACATGGATGCGGTCATGGAGGTGGCTCAAAGGCACAGGCTCCTCGTGATCGAGGACGCCGCGCAAGCCATTGGCGCCGAATACAAGGGCCGGCGCGCCGGTTCCATAGGCCATTACGGATGCTTTTCCTTCTTTCCATCCAAGAATCTGGGCGCCGCCGGCGACGCAGGGATGGTGGTGACCCAGGACCCGACGCGAGCGGAGAATCTTATCCGATGCCGCACGCATGGCTCCAAGCCCAAGTATTACCACAAGGTGATTGGCGGCAATTTCCGCCTGGACACGCTCCAGGCCGCAGTGGTCGCCGCCAAATTGAGGCATCTCGACAACTGGACATCCGCCCGCCAGCGGAATGCGGAGCGTTACAACCTTCTTTTTCAGGAGTCTGGCCTTCCCATCGCCGACAGCTCCAGGTATGAGAGCGGCGGAAACCAGTCAGCCTGTGTATTCCTTCCCAAAGTCGTGACCGATCGTCACATCTTCAACCAGTATGTAATCCGGACGACACGCCGGGACCAACTGAAGGCCGCTCTCCAGGAAAAGGGGGTTGGGACCGAGATTTACTACCCCGTGCCCATGCACCTCCAGGAGTGCTTCTCCTACCTGGGGCATGCGGTTGGCGCGTTTCCCAAGAGCGAAGGCGCGGCATCGGAAACACTGGCTCTGCCCATTTATCCCGAACTGACCGACCAGCAGGCCCGGTACGTGGTGAAGTGTATCGCCGAATTCTTCTCGGCTGGCGCTTGAGCCGTTCAGGGCTGCTTTCGCATAGTTCGGGAAGCACATTCCATGGTCATCGCCGGCCCGGTGTCGAGCGAAACGCTCGGCGTCCAGCGATCCGTCCGCCGTATCTTCTCGATGCCCAATGCACGCCTTCGGATGTTGTCGGTATCCCGGCAATCCAGGCACTGTATTCTGGACCCCCGATTGCCGGCGGTTTTCCTCTTCGGGCTGATCTGGATGGAGCGGCGGCAGCGACGGGATTCGCCCGCGCCAGCCGCGCTGTGATGGGGCATCAGCCACAAAACCGGGCAGCCATCCAGGGGTTACCGGGTGGAAAACCATTGCAGAAGGGGCCGATGTTTGTTTTGCTTTGACTGCGAAGTGGCTAATACGATTAACATACCCAAGACCCACTTGATTCTGGGGCTGTCACTGCCGGTGGCGGTGCTTATTGGCTATGTCCTGGCCGAGCCGATGGAATTGGGCAGCATGGCCGTGGTCCTGGCCGTCTTCGCCGTGCTGTGCATTCCATTGATGATGCGATGGTACCACCCCCTGCTCATTTTTTCCTGGAACTCGGCCATCAGCCCGGTTGTGCTGCCCGGGCGGGCCGGGCTATGGATGGTAATGGCCTTTGTCGGCCTCACCATTGCCATGCTCAACCGCGCAGTGAATCCGAAGGCTCAGTTTATCAGCGTGCCCCCGATAACCCATTCGCTGCTCCTATTGGCCGCCGTGACGGTTATAACTGCCTTTTTGACCGGAGGGATGGGCATCGCCAGCCTGGGTTCGCAGCGCTATGGGGGGGGCAAATACGCCGGCATGCTGATGGGGATCGCGGGCTATTTCGCCATGACCAGTCGGAGAATACCGCCGCGCCGCGCCGGGCTTTACATAGCCTGCTTTTTTCTTTCCGGTCTCAGCTTCGTTATCGCAAACTTCGCAGTCCTGGCCGGCCCGCAATTCAGCTTCCTGCTTTCCATCTTCTCCACAAGCTACGCCCAGGACCAGATGCTGGCTCAAGACAGCATCAACTCAAGCATGGTTCGCATCGGCGGGCTGGGAGTCATGTCCACCGCTGTTTATTCCTACATGCTCGCCCGCTTTGGCATTCGCGGGCTCCTGGATTTCACCCAGCCCTGGCGGCTGCCGGTGTTCCTTCTGGCATTCGGGGCGGGTCTGTTCGGAGGCTTCCGCACCTACGTCATGCTCTTTATGCTGACGCTCGTGGCCCTGTTTTACCTGGAAGGGCTTTACCGGACGCGCTACCTGCCCATAGTGCTGGGGGCAATGATCCTTGGGGGCGCGATCATCCTGCCCCAAGCGGATAAGCTGCCCCTGGTAGCCCAGCGCGCGATCAGTTTTCTTCCCGGGCAATTCGATTCCATCGCTCTCGAAAGCGCAAGGACCACGGTTAGCTGGCGCGTAGAGATGTGGAAACAGGTCTTGCCCGAGGTTCCAAAACACTTTTTCCTGGGCAAGGGCTTCGGCCTCGATCCAGGCGAAATGTACATGGCCACTCTCACAGAGCGCCATTTTCAAAGTGAAGCCCTCGCTGGAACCATCCTCGCCGGGGATTATCATAACGGCCCCCTTTCGGTGCTTATCCCCTTCGGCGTCTATGGGATGATTGCTTTTCTGTGGTTCCTGGTTGCGGGCATACGGACGCTGAACCGGAATTACAGATTGGGCGACCCGGCCTATCGAAACGTCAATGCGCTGCTGCTGGCGTCCTTTGTGGCGCGCGCATTCTACTTCTTCGTCGGGTTTGGCTCCCTACACTCGGACATCCCCTTCTTTGCCGGCCTGCTGGGCATTGGTGTGGCCTTGAACGGCTCCATTGCCGCAATCCCCGCGCAGGCCGAACCGCGACCCGCCACGGACATGGAACTTAACACACAGTATGTAAGGGCTTAGCGCCAAATTACCCCGCCCAATAATGTCTAACGCATCTGCAGTATTCCGCTCCCTGATCATCTACGGGCTCGTCCTGCCCCTGGCGATCTCCCTCGGCTACCTGCTGGCCACCCCGCTGGATTTCACCACCATGACGGTGGTCGGAA
>JAPLUA010000318.1 GCA_026397855.1 Verrucomicrobiota bacterium
AACGTCCTGGCGCTGCGCTGCATCCAGAGTAGTCGCCGGCTCGGCGAGTTCTGGAAAGAGCGGCTTAACACCCTCGCCGCCCGCAACGATAGCCTGCCCTTGGCAGCTTAGCCCCTAATCGAAGAATCCTGTCGTGCGCCCCCCCCGGCCGGGCACAGACGGCAAGTCTTGTCTTCCGCCACCCGCCATGCAAACTGGGAGGCAAAGTTTGCTCATGAAAACAGTGCGATTCGGAATCATCGGTTGCGGGCTCATGGGACGGGAGTTTGCCAGCGCAGCGGCGCGGTGGTGCCATCTGCCGGACATGCCGGCGCGCCCGCAGATCGTGGCGCTCTGCGACCAGGACCCTGGCGCCCTGGGATGGTACCGGGACAACTTCCCCACCGTGACGCAGGTCACGCAGGATTATCGCGCCATCCTCGCCAACCCCGCCGTGGACGCCGTCTATATCGCCCTGCCGCACAACCTCCACCGGGAAGTTTATTGCGCGGCCATCGAGGCGGGGAAACATCTGCTGGGGGAAAAGCCCTTCGGGATGACCCTGCCAGATTGCCAGGCGATCGTGGCGGCAGCTCAGGCGCGCCCGGAACTGCTGGTGCGGTGCTCGTCGCAGTCCATTTTCTTTCCCGCCATGCAGCGCATCTGCGGGATGATCGAGCGCAACGAGTTCGGGCAGGTGATCGAGCTGCGGACCGGGTTCCTGCATTCGAGCGACCTGGACCCGAACAAGCCGATCAACTGGAAGCGCCGGGTGGAGATCAACGGCGAATACGGCGTCATGGGCGACCTGGGAGCGCACGCCTGCCACGTGGCGTTTCGCGCCGGCTGGGTGCCACGCAACGTGCGCGCCATCCTGTCCGACATCGTCAAGGAACGGCCCGACGGCAAAGGCGGCCGCGTGCCGTGCCGGACCTGGGACAACGCCACCCTTCTGTGCGAGACCGGCGCGACCGGAGCGGACACCTTCCCCTGGACCGTGCGCGTGCAGCGAATCGCGCCCGGCCAGCGCAACAACTGGTACACCGAGATTTGCGGGACCCGCGCCTCGGCCCGATGGACCAGCGCGCGCGCCGACCTGCTGGAGGTGCTCGAATACACGGGCGGCGAACAGGCGTGGAGCCAGGTGCAGACCGGCCACGAGACGGCCTTCAAGTCCATTACCGCCCCCATCTTCCAGTTCGGCTTCAGTGACGCCATCCTGCAGATGTGGGCCGCCTTTCTACACGAACTGGCCGCCGGCCGGCCGCTGACCCGCTTTGCCGCCTGCCTGACGCCCGAGGAAGCGTTGCTCAGCCACCGACTCTTCACGGCGGCGCTGAAATCGCAAGAGCATTCCGCCGTGGTGTCGGTGTAGAAAGAAAAGGGCCAATACTACTGCCCTCAAAACCCTGCCCAACCCACCGCAAGCCCCCATCGGAGCTCCAATGCCTTTGTGACGTCACACCGGATAATTGTTACGTTACAAATCCAGTCCCGGTTGCGTTGGAGGGGTGGCTCAAGCGTGATTCAACGGTAGTGCTACGGTATTGCCCCGGTAGCACTACGGTAGCGGCCCCATGTTGATCTGATCAACATGGGGCCGCTACGGGGGCAATACCGTAGTGCTACCGGGGCAATACCGTTGGAACACGCT
>JAPLUA010000362.1 GCA_026397855.1 Verrucomicrobiota bacterium
CCGTATTGCCCCGGTAGCACTACGGTAGCGGCCCCATGTTGATCTGATCAACATGGGGCCGCTACGGGGGCAATACCGTAGCGCTACCGGGGCACTACCGTTGGAACACGCTTGGAGCGCCGGGGAGGCACGGCACCGGGGGCGCCGGGAAGGGCTTTGGGGCCGTTTGTTACATTGTCACTCTGGGCTCGCAGCCTGGGAATGTTACAAACGGCTCCAATGCCCTGCATCTGGAGTGGTGCCAGAGCGCCTGCCGGCCTGTCCCGGGTGTTGCATGGAAACGGGCTGGCTTTGTGAGATGCGCCCGGGAGGGGGCAGCAGCCAAGAATCAGCTTTTCAAGCACGCGCCGAAACGGTATTGGAATGGCACCTTTATGCGATACAAGAATCACTCCATTCTTTGGGCTATCACCTTTGTCATGCTCCTGGCCGGGGGCGCGCTGCGGGCGGCGCAGGCGGAACTGACCTATGTTGACCTGGTCAGTCGCCTGACGGACCTGAAATACCTGGCCACGGTGCCCGCCGCGGGAGACCGGTGCGACCAGTGGTCCAGCTACGACCGCGCCAGCCGCTACGATGCCGCGACCGGCAAATATGTGGGCTGGGACGCCAACGGCGACGGCGACGGCATTATCCGCAAGGAGGGAGACAAGCTCGTCATCGCGGAAATGCAAGGCCCCGGCTGCATCTGGCGGATCTGGTCCGCGGCGCCCAAGGAGGGGCACGTGCGGATTTACCTCGACGGCGCGACCGAGCCGGCCGTGGACCTGCCCTTCATAGGTTACTTCGACGGCAAGAACGCGCCATTCTCGCGCCCGGCCCTGGTGCACACCGTCGCGATGGGGTGGAATAATTACACCCCCATTCCCTACCAGAAATCGTGCAAAGTGGTCGCCGACGCCGGCTGGGGAGCGTATTACCAGTTCAATTACGAAACCTTTCCGGCGGGCACCCGGGTTCCCACCTTCAAACGCGAGCTCAGCCCGGAGCAATCCGCCGCGCTCGACCGCGCCAACAACATCCTGGCCCGCTGCGATTCCGGTGCCGACCTCCAGCTCGCAGGCCAGAAGGTGAAGACCCAATCCGTCACCGTTCGCCCCGGCAAGACGGTCAGCGTCGGCAAGCTTAAGGGGCCGTCCGCCATCACCAGCCTCCGCGTGAAGCTCGATTTGCCGGCAGCTCCCGCCGACTGCGATGCGCTCCGGGGGCTTGCCTTCCAGTTCAGGTGGGACCGCGAAAAGGAGCCGTCGGTCTGGTCGCCGCTCGGAGATTTCTTCGGCATTGCGGGCAGCAGCAACTATCGCTCGCTGCCCCTGGGGCACACGGGTGACGGCTGGTGGTATTGCAACTGGTACATGCCATTCGGCCAGGAGGCCCAACTGGAGCTGACCAACGACGGCAAAACGCCTCGCACCGTGGTCTTCGAGATCACCACCGCGCCGCTTGCCGGGCCGGCGGACGGGCTGGCGCGGTTTCACGCCAAGTGGCATCGGGATGCGTTCCTGCCGCAGGAGAAGGAGCGGTGGATTGACTGGCCCATCGTCAAGACCGAGGGCACCGGGCGGTTTGTCGGCGTGATGCTGCATGTCTGGAACCCGCGCGGCGGATGGTGGGGCGAAGGCGATGAGAAGTTCTTCGTGGACGGAGAGAAGTTCCCGTCCACCATCGGCACCGGGTCGGAGGATTACTTCGGCTACGCCTGGTGCTGCCCGCAGTTGTTCCAGAACGCCTACCACAACCAGCCCCATAACGACGGCAACAACCGGGGTCATGTCTGCGTCAACCGCTGGCACATCGCGGACAATATTCCTTTCCACAAATCGTTCGACGGCAATATCGAGAAGTATTATCCCAACTCGCGCCCGACGCTTTACGCCGCCACCGCCTACTGGTATCTCGCGACGGGCGGGAACATCTCGCGCCGGGCGGGAACGATCCCTACCGCTCCGTGCCGATGAGCGAGCGGGTCGGCTACTGGGGCCCGGTGGAAACCTACCGGGTCAAAGGAGCCATCGAGGGAGAGAAGCTGAAAGTGCTGGGCAAGACCGCAGGCAACCTGGAGGAGCAGGACATGAGCGGGTTCGGCGGCGGCTGGAGCGGGGAGGCCCATCTGTGGTGGACCGGCGCCAAGCCGGGGGACAAGCTCGACCTTGCCTTGCCCGTTCAGAAGGCCGGCACCTACACGCTGGGGGTGCAGTTCACCAAGGCACCGGATTACGGCATCGTGCAGCTTTACCTGGACGGCCAGAAACTCGGGGTCCCTCTCGACACCTTCCGGCCTGCAGTCCGCCTAAACGACATGGTGCGCCTGGATCCCATGGCCCTCACCGCGGGGGAACACAAGCTCACCATCGAAATCACCGGCGCCAACGCCAAGGCGATCAAGTCCTACATGGTGGGGCTGGATTACGTGAAGCTTATTCCGGGGAAGTAGGGGGTGGGGCGGGCGGAGCGTGGAGCGTGTCGAGCGTGTCGAGCGTGGAGGAAGAGAGGGAGAAGAAGCGTCCCGCGCTCGTGGGTTGGGCTCCGGATCGCTACCCAACACAGGGACGATGACGCGCCTCTCTTCCCCCTCTCTTCCCGTCGCGGGAGGAGAGGGCCGGGGAGAGGAGGCACGTTCCCCTAAACCGCAAACGACAGAATCATGCAGAGCCCGACCGGTATGGGCCTGCTGCCATAATTCTGTCCCGCCATTCTTAACGCCGAGACGCAGAGAAAGCGCAGAGAAACGCAGAGAAGAAGAACCCTCTGCGAACCTCTGCGAATCTCTGCGCCCTCTGCGTTAAAAGAAAAGCCCGGAAGAAATTAAACCACAGATAAAACCGGATGAACACGGATGAAACCGCAGGAAGAAGCGCAGTCCGTGGTCCGTGGTCCCGTGGCCCCTTCTCCCTTTCTCCGATCTCCTCTCTCCGATCTCCAACCTTCGTCCGGGTCCTTATCCGGCCCCAACCGAAGGCACCGTTCTTAACGCCGAGACGCAGAGAAAGCGCGGAGAAACGCAGAGAAGAAGAACCCTCTTCGAATCTCTGCGAACCTCTGCGCCCTCTGCGTTAAAAGAA
>JAPLUA010000437.1 GCA_026397855.1 Verrucomicrobiota bacterium
CTACCCGGCTGACCCGGTGGCCTTCTGCCGCAGCCAGACCAACGCGGGCCTGGGTCTGCTGGCCCGCCAGTTTGGCATCACCGGCTATGCCACCTCGGTGCATACCGCCTGCGCTTCCGGCGGGCAGGCGGTCGGCACCGCCCTCAAAGTGATCCGCCGCGGCCAAGCCGACTTCATGCTCGCCGGCGGCTACGATTCGATGCTGCACCCCATCGGCCTGTCGGGCTTCTGCCTCTTGGGCGCATTATCCACCGACAACGACACCCCGGAACGCGCCAGCCGCCCGTTCGATGCCACCCGCAACGGCTTTGTGCTGGGCGAAGGCGCCGGCTTCCTCGTCCTCGAGGAATGGCAGTCGGCCCGGGCTCGGGGCGCGCGCATCTACGCCGAGCTCGCCGGGGACGGCAACTCGTTGAGCAGCTACCGCATTACGGATTCCCACCCGTCTGGCGACGGCCCCATCCAGGCAATGCATCAGGCGCTCGCGGATGCGCGGGTCAACGTGGATTCCGTGAACTACGTCAATGCGCACGGCACCTCCACCTTGATGAACGACCGGAGCGAATGCGCGGCCCTGCGGGCCGTGATGGGCAGCCACATCGGCAACGTGTCGGTCAGCTCCACCAAGAGCTGCATGGGCCACCTCATCTCCGCCGCCGGCGCGGTCGAGGCCGGCATCTGCGCCCTCGCCATCCGCGACGGGATCGCCCCCGTCAATGCCAACCTGGTCGAGACCGATCCCGAGTGCGACCTGAATATCGTTCGCAGGGAGTCCCGCCCGCTCCCCATCCGCGTCGCCATGTCCAATTCCCTCGGGTTCGGCGGGTCAAACAGTTGCCTGGTGTTCCGCCAGCCCGACGGCAACGGCAAACCTTAGCCACGGCTCCATGGAACCATCACCGCGCATTGCGATTACCGGCCTCGGTGCTGTTTGCGGCGCAGGCCTGACGATCGAGGCCATCTGGAGTGTCATCCAAAGCGGCCGATCGGCCATCGGCCCGATCACCCAGTGGGACGCTAGCCGCTGGCCGATCCGGCACGCCGCCGAGGTCCGGGGCGTGAGCGATGCCACGCTCGTCGCCGAGCGCAAGTACCACAAGTTCCTCTCCCGGACCGATCTGTTTGGCCTTTACGCCGCCGATATTGCGCTGCAGCAGTCCGGCCTGGCCGGCCATCGCGACCGCATGGACCCGGCCTCCGCGGCGCTCTTCAACGACCGCAGCGGGGTGTTCGTCGGGTCAGGCGGCTGCGCCTACCAGAACAGCTACGATTTCTTTCCCGCCCTGTCGGCGGCGGGCGGCGAGCTGCGGGCCTTTGGACGCGAAATCGAGGCCTGCGTCAACCCGATGTGGCTGCTCACGCGCCTTCCCAACAACGTCCTCTGCTACACCGGCATTCGCCACTCCCTCAAGGGCGCCAACGCCTGCATCACCAACCAATGCGCGGGGGGCGCCCTCGCCATCGCCGAGGCGGCGGCAGCCATCCGCGCGGGCGAAGCCGACCGCGCCGTGGCGGCCGGGCACGATGCCCCCATCGAGCCCGAAACCCTCTTATACTACCACCAGGCTGGCCTGCTGTCCGGGGATGAGCTGCGCCCCTTTGATCGCCGCCGCAGCGGCACGCTCTTCGGCGAGGGAGCCGCTTCCATCGTGCTCGAGAAAATGTCCGATGCCCGGGCGCGCCAGGCTCCTGTGCGCGGGGAGTTCCTCGGCTCGGGCTGCACCACCGAGGCCACCGGGATCGTCGCGGTGCGCCCGGACGGCGACGGCCTGGGCCGGGCGATCGCCATGGCCCTGGCCGACGCCAACCTTCAACCGGACGATGTGGGCCTGGTGGTGGCGCACGGCAACGGCACCGTGGCTTCGGACGCGTCCGAGGCAATGGCCATCCGCCGGATTTTTGGCGATAACCCGCCGCCGGTCACCACATTCAAGTGGGCCATCGGCCACACCATCGCCGCCTCGGGCACCCTGGATCTCGTCCTCGCCCTCGCCGCTCTCGAACGGGGAGTCGTCCCCGGCATCGCAACGCTGGAATGCCTCGACCCGCAGCTCGCCCCCCTGCCCGTCTCGCGAGAGCCCCAGGAACCGCGCAGCAACATCGCCCTGGTGCTCAACCGGGGCTTCGGGGGCATGAACGTCGCACTCGTGGTCCGGGCCGGCAGCCCCGGGGCGGCGCCATGACCCACAGCGCCAGCCATTCGGCCGGCCCTGGCTCCGATGCCGCCGAAATTGCCCGCATGGAACGTCTAATGCGGGACGCGAAATCCATCTCGGTGCCGTGGTTTTGCAAACTCCTCTATCACCTGCTCCCGTTCCGGCGGAACGTCGTGCTGGGCAACCTGCGGCGAGTATTCGGCCATGTTCTGGCCGAGCCCGACATCCGGCGACTCGCCCAGGCCTACTGGGCCCACTTTGCCCGCTTCCTGGTCGAGTTTGTCCGCCTGCCCCTCATGTCGCCCGAGGGACGCAAGGCCTGGGTCCGGGTGGAGAACATTGAGATCCCCATTCGCGCGCACGAGCAGGGCAAGGGGCTCTTGCTCCTCACCGGCCACTTTGGCAACTGGGAGGTCGCAACCGTCGCCGGGATGGGCCAGTTTCCCCAGTATCACCGCCTGTTCCATTTCGTCCGTCGCCCCCTCAAACCCCTCTGGCTCAACGATTTCATCACCCGCCGTTTCCAGCGCTCGGGATTCGGCACCCTCGCCAAGCGCGGCTCGCTCGACGCCATCCTCGAACTCCTCGGCTCGGGAGCCATCCTCGTTTACGTCCTGGATCAGCACGCCGGCGGGAAGGAGGGCGTTACGGTGGACTTCCTCGGCCACCCGGCAGGCACGTTCAAGAGCCTCGCGGTCCTCGCCTTGAACACCGGTGCCCCGGTGATTCCGGCGTGCTGCTGGCGCCAGCCCGACGGCTCCCACGTCTTGCGTTTCGAGGAGCCTCTCCCCCTCATCGAAAACGAGGACACCAGCGAAGCCATCCGACAAAACACCCGCGCCTACAATGCGGCCCTCGAACAAATGCTCCTCCGCCATCCGGAACAGTGGATCTGGATGCATCGCCGGTGGAAGACATCCCCGCGAATGAACTAAACGACACTTATCCCACCCAATGCTTTTTGGCTCACATTGTTCAACAGCGGGCGGAATCTGGACGGCTCTCCAGCGCGGGCACAGCATCGGCTGCGACGTTGTCCAGGTCTTCGTGAAAAATAATATGCAGTGGCTCGGGAAGCCTTTCTCCCGAGATGACCTGGCAGCCTATGCCAGGGAACTGGCCGCGTCCAAATTTGCGTGTGTGTTCGGCCACACAGGCTACCTGATCAACCTTGGCGCGCAGGCGTCGGAGAATCGCGACCGCTCGATTCAGTCCCTCATCCAGGAGATTCAGCTTGCCGGAGACCTTGAACTCCCATTCCTCGTGCTCCACCCGGGAGCCCACCTCGGCGCGGGCGAGGCGGCCGGCATCAAGCAGATTGTCGCCGGGCTCGACGAGGTTTTTGCCGGGACAAAGCGATCGCGGGTGCGCATCGCGCTGGAAAACACCGCGGGGCAAGGGACGTGCCTGGGGAACCGGATGGAGCATCTTGCAGCCATCTTCGAAGGGGTAAAGAAGCCGGAGAGGCTGGGCGTCTGCCTGGATACCGCTCATCTATTCGCCGCCGGCTTCGACATCCGGACCCCCACGGGCTGGGATGCGGCCATCCGAGAGGTGGGCTCGATGATCGGGCTGAAGCAGATCCTCGCCTTCCACCTGAACGATTCCAAGACCGACCTCGGCTCGCGCGTGGACCGGCATGAGCACATCGGCAAAGGCAAGATCGGCAAGGAAGCCTTTCGTCACATTGTCAACGATGCGCGCTTCCGTCGGCACCCGGGGTGTTTGGAAACTCCCAAGTCTGCGGACCACCACGAGGACAGGAAGAACCTGCGGGTGCTGAGGGAACTGATCTGAGTTGCTCATAGCAAGAGTGTTGTGATCTCCGTGCTCGCCGCCGCCGAAAGCCGAAGCTCACTGGCCGGGAGCAGCCGTCGGTGTTGTCGCCACCAGAACGAGCACAAGCCGCAGGCTTGCGCTATTACGCAGGTTGAATTCCCAGCAGTGCGGACAAGTCAAAAGACCATGCGCGGCAAATACCAATTGGGCGCGGGCATCTGCCTGTGCGGACTTATCTGGGCTCATGGCACATTGCAGGCGGCAGTGGTGACTTACCCGGCCCCGGGGTCTGAATCGCTTTCCACCGAATACGAGGTGGTGGCGGACGGCAAGCCGGTGGACGTCTATACAGCGCGCGTCCTGGACCCACCTTTTGCCGGGAAGCAATGGGACTTTGGAGGACCCTACGCCTTCGCGAACTTTGACGTGGCGGGCCGGGTAACGGTCAAGATCCGGGCAAAGCGTTTCCTCCGCAACACCGTGATCCCGCCAGCATACCTGGATATGCGGCTCCAGGTGGAGGATGAGCACACCGTTTCCATTACGTTCGGATCGCCGCGGAAGATCAGCGTGGAGCCGGACGGGCGGAAAGGTCCGCTGCTGCTGTTCGCCAACCCCATGGAGCAGTAAACTCCCAGGGAGGGGGTGCCGGGAGTAAAGTATTTTGGCCCGGGCTGGCACCAAGCCGGCAAAGTGGAGGTGGGCAGCAACGAAACGGTCTATCTAGCCGGCGGAGCGGCGGTCAAAGGGGCGATTGTGGCCCAGGGATCCAACATCCGCATCCTGGGGCGGGGCATTCTGGACGGATCGGATTATGAGTGGCGCAAAGGCCCCTGCAATTTCACCCTGGGCATCAC
>JAPLUA010000239.1 GCA_026397855.1 Verrucomicrobiota bacterium
ATGAGCTTGAAGTGGATCGCCCAGCGCTTACACATGGGCACTTGGACTTACGTGTCCAACCTCCTGAATGAGCCACCGCCAACGCATCCGGCAGCTCAGGAAATGTTGCTGTTGTGTCAATAGTGAGGACTGACACTTGCACGAGTGGACAGGGTTGCGCCGGCTGAAACGGGGGATGGGGAGGGTGCCTGGAATGCCCCGCAATCGCGACTGGAGCCCGCTGGAGGGCCTTGACGGGGCCGGGTGGTATGTGGGGACCCCTGGAATGTAACAAATCGCTCTAATGCCCATTATACGCTGTGACGTAACAAAACCATTGGAGCCGCGATGGGGCTTGCGGTGGGCTTGTCAGGGTTTGTGTGCTATCAACAGGTCGCTCCCACGGGATTGGACGAAAATGTCCGCGCTTCGGAAGAATGCGAGATGCGCACCCCTCAGCAAATGTAACAATTTTGTGATTGGCACGGGGGCGGCGTTTCTCGTAAGACACTGGGGGCGAAGTGGTTCTGTCCAATCCGCCCGCACGTTCGCACGACATCGGGCAATACCACAGAAAAAGCCGAATATGAAACTGAACGAACTCAAGAAGGTCGCGGCCCAGGCGCGGCAAAACCTCCAACTCGCTGAATCCAGGAACATGGAACTTCAACGCAAGGCCAAAGCCGCCAAAGCATTGGCGGAGCAGGCGCGCATGAAGCACAAGCATGCGCGAAAAGCTGCGAAGCAGGCCAAACACCTGGCACTGGCAGCGAAAGAGCGGGCTCGCGATCAACTGCGCACATGCGAGAAGGCACAGAAGCGTCTCACCAAAGCACTCAAGAAGCTGGCCAAGGACAAGACGGGTGAAGGGAAGCGGCCCTCATCTGCCGCTGCGGTGCCCCGCAAAACTACAATGCCCAAGAGACGGCAACCCACCTTGGCAGCTCAAAAGCTAGATCCTTAGGGCCCAAGCTCAGCCGGTGGCTCCCGCCATCCCGGTGTCACCCAGGCATCCTGATTCCTCTGCAAGATCAGCTTTGAATGCAAGGTGTCTCTCGGGCAACTAACGAGGGGCTGCGCCGTCCCGCCCCACGGCGGCAATTTCAGCTCTGGCCACCGCCAGGTCGCGCTGGAAATCAGGGCTGGCTTTCATCTCCCGCACAATAGCCAGGGCGAAAACTCGCCCGGCGTAAATATCCGTCGGGTAATGCCGCCCGATCCACACCCGATGCCAGCCCAGATCGCGGCCAATGGCCAGCACGGCTTCGCTCTGATCCGGAAACAGGTCGGCCAGCACCAGTGCCAGAACCATACCCTCGCAGGCATGGCCGCTCGGATAGCCGAAGCTCTTCTCCAGCTTGCCCGAGGCAAGGCTCGGATTGACCGTGAACGGGCGAGGGCGTTTCCAATAGTCTTTCGCCTCGTCGGTTGCCGCTGCCGCATCCTTCTGCAACCGATCGAAGAAGGCTTCGGTTTTGGGCAGTTTGCCCGGCTTTAGGCGTTCGCCGAGCGCCGGGGTAAAGTTGTAGATCGAGAATCTCTTCTCCCCGAACGCCAGCGAGGCGGCGTTGGTGGAACAGGCGCGGCAGACGGCAACCACGGTCGCCATGTCGGCGGCCTGCTCCGCCGAGTCCGGCAGCGGAGGTGGCGCGAGCAGCCGTGCGGAGTCAGGCTGGCCCGCGCTCAGGTAGTGCAGGGATGCTCCCCGCAGCGGTTGAACGCCCACCGCAATCGTCAAACACGCGCCGAGGAGAATGGCGAACGGCTGGTGCAATCGCAGCCTTGGCAGAGGGTTCATGAACATAAGTTAGGCCTTTCCGGGGCAGCGACCCTGGCCGCGCCCTTTCACTGTGGGGCCAGACCGTCCACCGACGTCCCGTCGTGCGACCAGTTGATATCCGGCTTGGCCGGGTCGCACGGCTTGCCGTTGTAAGCGGCGCAAACATAGGCGTACTTGAAATAGGCCGCGTGGCCGTCGCTGAAGGCGATGTTCCCTCCGCCGCCATGGCGCGAGGAAAAGCGGCTGGTGTAGTTCTGCGGGCTGCCCAGCGTGTTCGCCTTTGTGGCATCAGTGCCGTAATAGGGCGTCTCATCGGCGCGGACGCGGTTGTCGGAGAACAAAACGAAGGCCGAGGGGTTCTTCACCTGTTGGGTCTTCAGCGGAAGAACCTGAACCTTCCCGTTCTGTTCCCACATTCCCTTGGAATTCATGCCATAGTGAAAAATCACCCGGGTGCCCGGATTGAGAGTCGGGTCCATCGGTTGTGAGGCGGCAGTGGCACAGTGGAAGATGGTTTTGCCCTGGTTGAAATCGGCCGGGCCAGTGGTGGCCAGCGCGTATTGCCAAAGCGGCTTGCTCTTGATGTAAGGCGGCAGCACGTTAAACCAGGCATCCTCGCCATACGCGGCGCCACTTTGTTTGGCGGTGTATTCCACATCGGTCAGGTCAAGCCAGCGAGGTTGGTCCTCGCTGTAATCGCTTGGTGTGCCCGGGGTGCCATTGGGTATCTTGGTGGCCGGAAACACCTGGTTGCTGTCATCCAGGTAAATGGTGTCCGCTATCGCCCACTGCTTCAGGTTGCTCAAACAACTGATGCGGTTCGCCGACGATTTGGCCCGCGCCAGCGCTGGCAACAACAGGGCGGCGAGGATCGCGATAATGGCGATCACCACCAGCAACTCAATCAAAGTAAACCCGCGTCTGTTCTTCTGGTTCATAATGTCCTTCTAGTCAGTGGTTCATGATTCAACTTGATCCGGCCTTGTGAATGCCTGCCAGATCTGCAACCGGTCAGCCATCCAGTCATAATTCTAACTGCGAGGGGAGATTAGCTGATAGACGGGGCAGCGCACGTTACGTTTCTGTGACAAATTGCGGCCGGGCGGCAGGTTCCCGGCCAGCCCCAATTCTGAAAGCTCTCCCAACTCTTAACGCATTCGTAACCTGGCCGCCACACGCCCGACACGGATGCCGGTTAGAGTTCTTCCCCGTTAACCGATACAACAAACAACAATAAACGCAGAACAAGAAAGCACTTATGAGGATTCAATCCATGAAGCAGAAAGCCCTGTGGCTGGCCTTGGGAGCGACCCTTGCGGGACTCGAGGCCTACGCACAAACTCCGTTGTTTACGCCGGGCCAGCTCGCCGTGCTGAGGTTTGGCGACGGAGCCACTAACCGCTGTTTGCCGGCCAACGGCGGAAGCGTGGCCATTCCTTATACCAACTACGCGGCTTCCGACATCATCGGCGCCCGGCAAACCGCCATGTTTCTTGACCAGTTTGACCCCAACCGGGCCAACCAGACCAACGGGGCGGTTACCGTTGCCGTGCCGACGAATGGCGCCGACGGACTCTTCGTCAACGGGAACGCCGGCACCGAAGGCAATCTGACGCTGGCCGGGGATCGCAGCGTGCTCGCCGTCACCGGGTATGCCGGTGACATCCTGTCCATTACCACCGGCCAGCAGACGGCTCCGTCTAATCTGAGCTATGATCGCGGCATCGGGACGGTGGACGCATTTGGCAATTATGTGAATGTTTATCGCGGCGGCGGGTGGTACGGCATCGCCACCGGCAAGACCAATCCACGTGGCGTCGCGACTGACGGCGCGGGCAACTTCTGGGGTTGCGGCAACGGCTACGGCAGCCTCTACTTCAACGCCGGCACAGCCCCGAACCCGATTCAGTTCCAGAACATCGCGCTGACCTCCTGCACCAAAGCCATCAACAATGCCCTCTATACAAGCGTCAAGAGTTCCGAATCGGTGAACCTCTATCCGGCCGGCGTGTATTCGTTCGTGGACTTCTACAACAACCCGGTGCCGTATCCGAACGCCGCCTCATTCCTGCACCTGGAGATTCCTGCGAACTCTGCGCACAACAACTGCATCGGGTTTGATATCAACCCGCAAGGCACGGTTGCGTATCTCGCCGACGCCTCGGTCACTTCCGCCGGCGGTCTCTCAAAGTATATCAAGTCGGGCACCACCTGGAGCATGGCCTACCACCTGGCCATTCCCGGGTACTTCGGCCTGACATCAGGGATCATGACCAACGCAGGCGCCACCAATGTGCTGGTCGGGTGTTTCAGTGTGACGGTGGACTGGAGCGGCACCAACCCTATCGTTTATGCGACCACCGCTGATAGCGGCGTCAGCAGCGGCAGCCCCTACTACGGCAACCGCGTCATCCGGATCAACGACACCAACACGGTCACGAGCGGCATCACGATCATCGCCACCACGAACATCCTGACAACGGTTGTGAAGCCGCCCGGCACCGGGACTTCCCAGCTCACGAACGTTGTTTACAAGTCGGTCGTTTTCACTCCGGACCTCCGCCCCGTCATCACCAGCCAGCCGGCGAACTCGTCGGCAGTGGTGGGCGACAACGTCAGCTTCACCGTCGGCGCCTCCTCACCCTACGCGATTGGCTATCAATGGCTCAGCAATGGCACCAGCCTGGCCGGAGAAAATGCCGACACGTTAGCCCTGAATGCCGTGGATTTGTCCTACAACAATAGAACTTACCAGTGCGTCGTCTCCAACAACTACGGTGCCGTGACGAGCTCCATTGCGACCTTGACCGTCACTTCCGGGGCGGTGCTCCCGGTGGTTGGCGCCCTGCAAAACCTCACTGCTTCGGTTGGCAATAATCAAACCATCACCGTCAATTTCACAGGGGGCACCGATCCCAAGGGCGGTTACCAGTGGTTTCATAACGGCACGAGCCTGACGGACGCGGGCGAATACAGCGGCACCACCACCAGCACGCTCACCATTACCCAGGTCGCGACCAACGACGCCGGGGTTTATTCGGTCATCGTCACAAACATCGCCGGGTCGGTCAGCAACCCTGTGGCCAACCTCGCTACGGTGTATTCCGCCCCGGTCATGATTCAACCTCCGTCTGCGCTGACCGCCTTCCTGGGCGGCACCGCGGCCAACTTTGCCTCGGCCTACGGCCAGCTCCTGGCATACAAATGGTACGCCTGCACCAAGACCACTCTTTCCGGGGCGGCGCTCTCTCCCTTGCCTGAAGGGGCGCATTTCGGCGGCACCGCAAGCCCGACGCTGCAAATCAGCGGGATCGCCAGCTCAGACGCGACGAATTTCGTCGTGATCATCACCAACCCCGGCGGGTCAATCACGAGCGCGCCAGTGGCGCTGACGGCCATTTCCGCGCCGGCGCATACCTTCGTTTCCTACACGAATGCCGGACAGGTTTACGCGCAGAACTTCAACTCGCTGCCCGTTCCCGGCGGCAGCAGCGCGGAAGGCGCCAACCCGCTCCACATCACCTACGCCATGACCAACATAGCCCAGATGCTGCTAAACGCTCCTTACGCTAACAACGGCATGGCGGCGGAGCTGCAGTACTCCACGGCCAACCCGATGGATTTCGGCTTCCCCATCATTCCCAGCGGCGCAATTGGCGGCCTGGGGCTCAGCAACACAATGGCCGGCTGGTACGGCTGGGCGCAATACGCGCTGGTCATCGCCGCCACCAAGGGCGATCAAAGCCAGGGAGCCGTGGTGGATAACGGCGGGATCTACTATGCCGACGGCTCACCGCTGTCCATCATCACAAACCGCGCGCTCGGCTTGATTGCCACCGCCAAGTCCGGGTCCATCGGCTTTGGCGCGGCGTTGGTGAACAAGACCGCCAACACCTACAACACCATCAACCTCAGTTTCACCGGCGAGCTGTGGCGCAACAACCCCAACGCCCAGCCGCTGATGTTTGGCTACTACATTGATCCTGCCGGCACGAACTCCACGTTCCACCCCGACCAGTGGGATAGCACCAATGGCATCACCTACCTCCCCAGCCTGGATGTGAACTTTCCGACCTCGGCCAGCACGCTCATTTTTGACGGCACGCAGGCCAGCAACCAGGTCAGCCTCGCTGCTTCCGGCCTGACCATCAGCAACTGGCCCTCGGGTTCGACCTTGTGGCTCATCTGGCAGGCGCAAACCCTGGGCAGCGCCCAGAACCTGGCCATTGATAACCTGAGCTTCACCGCCGGCACCGTTGCTGCTCCGACGGTGACAACGCAACCGGCCAGCGTCATTGCTCCGGTCAACGCGACCTTGAATGCCCGGGTCAACCCGAACAGCCTGGCGACGACGTATTACTTCCAATACGGCACCAGCGCGGCGTACGGCAGTTACACTGCGACCAACAGCCTGGCCGCCGGTCTGAGTGCCGTGCCGCTTAGCAATCTCGTCAGCGGGCTCCAGCCGGGAACGACCTATCACTTCCGGGCGGTCGCGGTGAACAGCCAGGGCACGAGCCCGGGCGCCGACACCCTCTTCACCACGGCCCAAATCAATCCGCCGAAGCTGGGTGGCCTTGGGCTGAGCGGCGTCAGCGGATTCCAGTGCAGCTTCACCAACTGGCCCGGCGTGAGCTTCACCGTCTGGAGCACCACCAACGTTATGCTCCCAGTTAGTCAGTGGCAAATTGCGGGCCATCCAACGGAAGCCCCTGCCGGCCACTATCAATTCAGCGATCCCCGGGCGCTGACCAATTCGCAGCTCTACTACATCCTCACGCAACCGTAGAAAACTGGATTTGCACGCCATTGGAGGCGGGCGGGCGGGGCAGGCGAAAGCCTGCCCCGCTTTGGAGTTTGGACATTCTGCGGGCTGGAAAGCACCCAATCCCGAATGGATTGAATCACTCAGCCCAGCTGCGCTCCGCGCGCTACCCTGGGTCACATCCTCGAAAACGCCCCCAACCCAAGGGTTGGATCCCCAGCCCCTGCTTCCCGTCACCCCACAACCCCTGGCCCCTTGCATGTTCGATCTTCGATCTTCGGGTCACCCCCCCCTCAGAGATAAACATACGCCGGACTGGTTCTTCCAGACGGCAGATCCTGTGGCCGCCCCGCGCAAGCGTGGTGGCCGCAGTTGCTTACTGAGGTCCCTAACCACTTGCCAACCCATTTCTAACCATTTATAACTATGTATATCATAAATCGAGTAGAAATAGGTATAATTAACTAGAAACCCATCGCAACACCTATGGACCCCATCAAAAACCCGTTCTCCCCTGGCGCAGGTTCACCCCCGCCCGAGCTGGTGGGCCGCGAGGGAATCCTTGAGCAGGCTCGGATACTCCTCGGTCGCATCAAAGAAAGGCGCCCCGAGAAAAGCATCCTCCTCACCGGCCTGCGCGGCGTCGGCAAGACGGTGTTGCTCAATGAGATCGAGCGCATGGCGGCCAAAGCCGGCTACCGCACCGTGCCCTCGGAAGCGCACGAGGACAAATCGCTCGCGGCGTTGCTGGTGCCACCCCTGCGCAAACTGCTCTTCGAGCTCGACCGCGTCGCCGGTGCCGGAGACAAAGCCAAACGCGCCCTGGCCGTGCTCAAAGGTTTCATGAGCGGCCTGAAGGTCAAGATGGGAGAGATCGAAGTCGGCTTGGACATAGACCCCGAAAAGGGTGCCGCGGACAGCGGCGACTTGGAAAGCGACCTGCCCAACCTGTTCCTGGCGGTTGCCGAAGCCGCCGAGGAACGCCGGATTCCCGTAGCGCTCCTGATTGACGAGCTTCAGTACTTCAATCAGAAGGAACTGAGCGCGCTCATCATGGCTATGCACAGGATGCAGCAGCGCCAATTGCCCATGCTGCTCCTTGGCGCGGGCCTCCCCATCCTCCCTGGCCTCGTCGGCGAGTCCAAATCCTACGCCGAACGTCTCTTCAGTTTCCCGGACATCGGCGCTCTTTCCCAAACCGACGCCATCAAGGCCCTCCAAGACCCCACCAAAGCCGCGGGCGTGGACTTCGACGCGGACGCGCTACAAGAAGTCTTCCGCCTGACCCAAGGCTATCCGTACTTTCTCCAGGAGTGGGGCTACCAGGCGTGGAATCGCGCAGCCGCCTCACCCATCACCTTCCAGGTGGTTCGGGACGCCACCCCGACAGTCATTCAACGCCTCGACGCAAACTTCTTCCGCGTCCGCTTCGACCGCCTCACGCCGGGTGAAAAACGGTTTCTGCGCGCCATGGCCGGCCTCGGGGCCGGCGCCCAACGCACCGGAGACATCGCCGACGCCCTGAAGGTTACGGTCAACGCCCTTGGCCCGGTTCGTTCCAAACTCATCAAGAAAGGCATGATCTACAGTCCGGCGCATGGCGACATGGCATTCACCGTCCCGCTGTTTGACCAATTCATGCTCCGGGCCATTCCCAACCTCGACTACCCGCCCGTGACCCGCCCCCCTTCATAATTCATCCTTC
>JAPLUA010000181.1 GCA_026397855.1 Verrucomicrobiota bacterium
ACATTCTGCCGGTCGGCGATCGCTTTCACCATGAAGTTCGGACCGTTGCCGATGTAGGTCGCGGCGCCAAAAAAGACCGAGCCGATGCTGATCGCGAGGATGTAGTGGTTAAGGCTGCCGTTGCCGAGGAGGAATGCGATCTCGATCTCCTCGGTGCCGACCCGGCCGCTCGCCAGTTGGGCAGCATGATATTTCTGCAACGCCGCCAGGGTGTTCCCCACGACCTCGGCGTGCGGCCCGGCAATGCCCGCGATGCTGGTGGAGTGCTGCTGGATCAGAGTCTGCACCTGATCAACGATATCCGGGTCAATGAACAGGCCGAACGCGGCGCTTAAAAAGCTCAGGTAGGTGGGCGCGTTGTCCAGCACGCTTGAAAGGATGCCGCTGGCCCAATAAAACAGGGCCGGGCTTGGGCTGCCGAGGTGGTGGGTGTTGCTTTGCAGCCAATCCAGCGCCGGCATCATCGTGGCGAAGATGCCGACGAATAGAATGGCCACCTCCCGGATGGGGTGAAAACTAAACTGGTTTGCCCCGTGGACCTCCTTCCTGGTTGTAAACCAGGAGCCCGCAGCCGCCGCAATCATCAGCGCCTCGCGCAGAAACAGCGGGCGATTAACGAACACGGCGCCGAGAATGAGCAGGAGAAAAGCGATGTTCCACAAGCCGTCGAAGCGCCAGGACTCGGGGGGCTCCGCCAGCCGCGCCCGGACTTCCCTGGGAGCGCGGCGGTAGTTGGCGGTGTCGAGGACATAGAACATCGCCAGCAGGGATCCAACCGCCACGACCCACATCGGCCAGCAATGCTCCGCCACCCACCAGAACGGGATTCCCTTCAGGTAACCCAGGAACAAGGGCGGATCACCCACGGGAGTGAGGCAGCCGCCCACGTTCGAGACGATGAAGATGAAGAAAACAATGTGATGGGAGGTAATGCGGTACTTGTTCATCCGGATCCAGGGCCGGATCAGCAGCATCGAGGCGCCGGTGGTGCCCAGGACATTGGCGAGGATCGCCCCCACGAGCAGGAAGATCACGTTCACCCGCGGGGTGGCCTCCCCGCTGACGTTGATATGAATGCCGCCGGAGACAACGAACAGCGAACCCACCAGCGCGATGAAGCTTACATACTCGTGCCCGACACCCAGCACCCGCTGCCAGGCGTGCAGGCCGAAGAGATAGTAAACGAGCGTGATCGCGCCGAGGGAACAGGCGACTTTGGGGTAATGCCTGCCCCACCACCCCGGCACAAGCAAAGGGGCCAGCGCAATGGTACCCAGGAGCAGCCCAAAGGGCAGAATCATCCAGGGACTCGGTTCAATGGCTTGGTGGCCCATCCCGCAGAACCTAGCGGTGAACCTGATCGGGTCAACCAGTTTCGGCTCGGCGATCCTCAATGGAGCAACCCGCGTTATCGCATCCAAGGCTGCATCAAGACCAATTCTTGTTGAAACAAAACACCCTGCTCCCGGGTATTGGATGCAGACGAATATGAATGCGATGCCAATAAACGCGGAAGTCGCGGGAGCTGTGCCCGGAGCGGGGATTGCCCCCAATAGCATGCCGGCAAAGCGTGCGCGGCGGATCCGGTAACGACTATGCGGGCCCTCTTTTGCACCGGCCACCTTTATGGAAGAGTTTTGCTTTCAGCAGCCTTTCGGCTCTAGACTGGCCGCCGAGCTAGTGCGGACGATCCATGTCAGACGCACAACAATTCGAGGCGTTCATGCACAAATACCAGAACATGGTATTCAGCACAGCCATGCGCTTGCTCGCCAACCCGGCCGAAGCCGAAGATGTCTCGCAGGAAGTGTTTCTGAGAGCCTACAAGCACTTCGGCGCCCTGCGGGAAAGCCCGACCGCCGGCGGATGGCTCAAGACGGTCGCGACCAACCTCAGCTTGAATCACCTCTCGCGCTACCGCTCGCGCTGGCGCTTCTTCTCGGAGCTGTTCGGCGGGAGCGGCGAGGACGAGGCCGAACCGCCCGAGTTTGCCGCACCCGACAATGTCGCCGAGGATCTGGAACGGGCGGACCGGCGGCAGTTGGTCGAGCGGGCCCTGCGGCAGCTCCCAACGGCCCAGCGCGTGCCGCTCGTGCTCTACCACATGGAAGGGCTGCGTTACGAGGAAATCGCCACAAAGCTCAAGGTCTCGCTCGGCAAGGTGAAGACCGATATTTTCCGCGGGCGCGAGGCGTTGCGCAAGCGCTTGCAGGGGCAGCTTGGCGAAGCGCCATGCGGATGCGGGCCAGACGCCAAAACCCGGGCAGGATGTTGAAGCGATGAATTCCCAGCACGAACAGAGGTTGGAGGCGGAGATTGACCGGGAGCTGCGGAGCCTGGCGGAGCTGGAGGCACCCTCGACGCTGATCCCGCGGGTCCGTGCGGCAATCGCGCAACGGTCCGCCTCGCCGTGGTATCGGCAGCCGTGGCACGCCTGGCCGGCCCCGATGCGCGCCGCTGCGCTGGCAATCATGGCCGGGTTCTTCGCCTCGCTTTGCATCGGTGCCTGGAGGCTTCCCGACACCGGGAGCTACCTGGCGGCCAGCCGCTATGCGGCCGGATGGATCTCCAGCCTTGCAACACTTTGGAATGCCTTGAATGCCCTGCTCAGCGCGTTCGCACATGCGATTCAGCGGCTGGGCGCGGGAATCCTGCCCGGTTGCCTCGTGGCGATGTTCCTGGCCTGGGCAATCTGCCTGGGCCTGGGGACCGCGTGCCTGCGCTTTGCGCTCGCGCGCCGGCAGGCAAATGATTTATGAAAACACCCAAGAGAATGCGGCTGGCTTTGCTGGCCTTGGCCGGCGGAATCTGGTTTCACTGTTCGCTCTTCGCCCGGGAGCCCTTGCCCGTGCTGGCAGCTATCCATGCGGGTCCGTCTGCCGCCGGCACCAACGCCACGCGCTTGCGCGGCGTCATGGCCGAAGCCGCCGACCAGGCGGCCAACGATCCTTCGGCCGATGCCACCAACGCCGAGCCGGCACAGGACGTGAGTTCGGGGGCCGCGGACCGCGGGCCGCTTGTGTCCATTGGCCACGACGTGGAACTGAAGGCGGGCGAGTCTGCCGAGTGCGTGGTTGTGATTTTCGGTTCGGCCAAAGTCCACGGCAAAGTGCGCGATGCCGCGGTGGCGGTCTTCGGCGACCTGGAGATTGATGGCGAGGTCGGCGATGCCGCGGTGGTGGTCCTGGGCGATCTTCGAGCGCTGCCTGGCGCCCGGCTCCGCGGGGAAACCGTCGCAGTCGGGGGCAAGGTGGATGCCGCCTCGTCGGCGAGCATTCGCGGGCAGCCGGTGACGGTTGATTTTCCGGCATGGCTGAAGACATGGTTTGTGCAGTGCGTCCTCAAGCTGCGCCCGCTATCACTGCATGTGGGCTGGGTATGGGCTGTGGCCGGCGTTGTTTTCCTGCTCTACCTGCTCATCGCGGCGGTGTTCCCGAGGCCGGTCGAGGCCTGTGTCGGCGAATTGACCCGGCGTCCCGCCACCACGTTTCTCATGGGCCTGGTGGCCAAACTCGTGCTGGCCGTGGTGGTTTTTGCTCTCACCTGCACCGGCGTCGGGTTGGTCGTAGTGCCGTTTATCCTGGCGGCGGTGGCGCTGGGGGTGGTCGTGGGCAAAGCGGGGGTGCTGGAGTGGATCGGCTTCAAGCTGGGTCGCCGGTCCGGCGCTCAAGGGTTGCAGAACGGCCCGCTGGCTCTCGTGATCGGTGCCGTGGTCATCGCTTTGCTCTACCTGGTGCCTGTTGTGGGTTTGCTCACGTTCGGCATTGTGAGCGTCTGGGGCTTTGGCGCCGCGGTGACGGGCGCGCTTGACGGACTGAGGAGGGAACTGCCCGCGAAACGCCCGGGCCCTGGCGCAGGAATGTCCGTCCCGGCCGGGGTGGCTGCGGCCGGGGCAGCCGAAGCGGTGGCACCTGCAGCCGGCGATCCCGAGTTGTGCGGGGGCGGAGCCGGAGGTCCGTTGGCACCAGCGCGATTGCCCGAAGTCCTGTATTATCCCAAGGCCGGCTTCTGGGAACGGATGGTCGCTGGCTTCCTCGACCTCATCCTGGTGGGCATTCTGGGAGGCATCCTGGGAGGGATTATCCGGGTGCCGCCGCTGGGATTCCTGATCGCCCTGGCCTATTTCACCGGCATGTGGGCATGGAAGGGGACTACGATCGGGGGTATTGTGGTGGGCTTGAAGGTCGTGCGGATGGATGAGCAGCCGGTCACCTTTGCGGTGGCGCTGGTTCGCGCCCTGGCGGCGGCATTCTCCATGGTCGTGTTCTTCCTCGGCTTCCTGTGGATCGCCTGGGATGCCGAGCGGCAGGCCTGGCACGATAAGATTGCCGGCACGGTGGTCCTGAAGCTTCCGCGGGGAACGCCCCTCGTCTGCCTCTGAGGTTTAGTCTCAGCTCCGGCTGATGACGAAGATCGCCAGGTCTGCGTTCAGGTTGGGATTGTCGAAGACCTCCGCACCGGCTTCGGTATCGAGGGCGATGCGCCGGTGGACGCGGATCTGTTTCTGGCGGCAGAAGTCTTCGAAGTCGGCCAGGGTGAAGAAGCGGATATTCGGGGTGTTATACCACTCGTAATGCAGGACCCCGCCGGATTTTGGCGCCCGGCCCTCCTCCGTCAGCATCTGCCGCAGCCGGTGGTAGCCGAAGTTGGGAATGCTCACGATGCAGGTCCTGCCGACGCGCAGCATCTCCGTCAGCACCCCCTCGACGTCATAGACCGTCTGGAGGGTTTGTGAAAGCACCACGCAGTCAAACTCCTGGTCGGCAAAGGCCCCCAGCCCCTTGTTCAAATCGGCCTGGACCACGTCGAGACCTCGGCTGACGCAGGTCAGGATCTTCCGCTCATCCAGCTCCACGCCCACGAGGTGACGATGGTTCTGCTCCTTGAGGCGGGCCAGCAGAGTCCCTGACCCGCAACCCAGGTCGAGAATGCTGGCGGAGGCCGGGGTGAGTTCGACGATGCGGTCGTAATCGAGCCGGTGCTGGTGGAAAATGCTGGTTGGCCCCTGGCTCTTGCCGTCGTCCCTGGCAACGGGAACGGGCTGCTCCCCGTCCAGGTTGGCCAGGAACGCGCGGATCATTTCGCCGTAGATGGGGAAGTCGTCCGGCAGGAGAAAGGCGTCGTGGCCGCAGGCGCTTTGGACGTTGCAATAGCTGACGGGAATGCGGCTGGCGATCAGGGCGTTGACGATCTCACGCGATTGATCCGGTGGAAACAGCCAGTCGCTGCTGAAGCTGATGACCAGCCAGCGGCAGGGGGCACGACGGAACGTCTTCGCCAACTCCTCGGGCGTGCTCCCGAGATCGAACAGGTCCATGGCCATCGAGAGCGTGATGTAGGTGTTCGCGTCAAAGCGCTCCACGAACCGGTCGCCCTGGAGGCCGAGGTAGGAGCCGACCGAGAAGATCTTCTCGAAGTCGGTCGGCACGTTGCGGGGACGGAGGCGATCGGCGTCGAACTTCTTGGTCATCGCCTCCTGGGACAGGTAGGTGATGTGGCCGATCATGCGGGCGATGGCCAGGCCGACTTCCGGCGTGTGTTTCTCGCTGTAATACTGGCCGCCGTGGTAATGCGGATCGCGCCGGATGGCGTTGCGTCCCACCACGTCAAACGCCAGCGCCTGGCTGTTGAGCCGCGGGGAGGTGGCCACCGGCACCACGGCCTGCACCCGCTCGGGAAACCGCGCCGCCCAGGTCAGCGCCTGGTGCCCGCCAAGGGACCCCCCCACCACCGCCAGCAACTGGCCGATGCCCAGGTGGTCCACCAGCCGGCGCTGCACCTCCACCATGTCGCCAATGGTGACCGTGGGGAAATCCCGCCCATAGGGCTTGCCGGTCGCCGGATCGGTGCTGCCTGGACCGGTCGTGCCGCGACAGCCGCCGAGCAGGTTGGGGCAGATCACGAAGAAACGGTTGGTATCCACCGGTTTGCCCGGGCCCACCAGGATATCCCACCAGCCCGGGTCGTCCTGCTCGTCGTGCCGCGCGACATGCGAGTCGCCGCTGATCGCATGGCACAGCAGGATCGCATTGGACCGCACGGCGTTGAGCTGCCCGTAGGTTTCATAGGCTACGGTAACGCTGGCGAGCCGGCCGCCCAGCTCCAGCTCGAGCGGTTCATCGAGCGTAACCGACTGCGCGTGGCGTAAAGGCCGCGCGTGCCGGGCGCTATCGCTGCTTTCCAGGATGTTTTGGCTCACAGTAAGCCCTTCTTGTAAGCTGTAGGGCCGCTTAAATCAAACCCGAATCCATCCTGGCCTGCCTTTCCGGACCCCGGAATTCGCGTGCATCCTGCGGCGGATGATCGCATCCTTACGCGTCGTTTAGTCATGAACGGCACTTGATGCTGCAGACCTGCGCCAAATGCGGCACGCAATTCTACGGGGCCGGCTGTCCCGAATGCGATTATCCGCCGATACCCGCCGACCCGCGCGAGCGGAAGAGAACCCGCCGTTGGGGATGCGTCTTCATGGGCGCGGGCCTTGGGGTGATCCTCGTGCGCATCCTCTGCCCGGATGAGAACCCGCTCTGGCCGGTGGTGGTCGCAGGCCTGCTCTTCCTCCTGACCGGCTGGGCCATTGTGGTGCAGCCTAAGGGCCGACTGACATCCGCGTTGGGCGGGGTGGTCTGCGCGGGGTTGGCGTGCTTGGGCTTCTACGCGGCGCTGGCCCCCGGAGAGATCGGAGGGGGCATCCCGCTGCTGCCTGAAGCGTGGAATCAGGTGATGGGGAGAATGGCCTTTGGCGGCGGGGCGTGTCTCACGATGGCCTTCAGCCTGTGGCTCTTCTACCGCGCCTGGAAGCCCCACCGCGCCAAAGAGTAGGGACGCGTTCCACCGCGTCCCCAAGTAAGCCCGTATGGCCACGGCCCCCTCACCCGCCCCGTAATCCGTAGTTCCAACTGCTGTTCTTTGGATCAGGGGCTTTTACGTTGCCGAGGCAAACGCCAACGGGGCCTATGTTGTCGTGGATGCCTGTTCTAACCAATCACGTCCACGGCGCTGTGTGGGATGTAATGATCAAACGTCGCCAGCCTTGCTCCGTGCTTGTCGGCCAGATTGGCCAAATAGAGATCGGTGACTTGCTCTGTTTTGGCTGGCTGGGAGTCCAGCGCGGGGAGGTCATGGGAAATCGGCTAGCGCCTGCCTGAGAGCTTCCGGGTCAATGGGGTGATCCAGCACTCCAACGGTGTAGCCGTGCCGCTTCACAAGCCTGACCGAACTGGTCTGCGGCTTCACGGGCTCCAACCGGGTCAGGACGTACTTGCCCTCTTCGAGAATCTTCACATCAAAGCGATCTCCAGGCTTGGCCTGGCGGAGGGTCACCCGATGCTTGCTGTCAGCAATGGCTGTCATACAAGGGGAGTTTCCCACCACTCCCAAGCCATGGCAAGCACGTCTTCATTTACGGCTACTCCAGCAGTTGTCCCAGCGGGATCGCAAACAGCCGGTCGCCTTGTTTTACGGCTTCCTTCCCGTTGTAGGCCAGCACAACAATCCTTCCCCCATTTCTGCTTTCTACTTTCTGCTTGCCGCTTTTCAGGAGAGCACCACCGGCAACTGGCGCAGGGTCCGTTCGAGCCGGGGCGTGATTTCGCGGGATAGGTAGCCCGTCAGAATACAACACTGTATAGCGGCATTATGACACGATGGCAAGGCGGTTGCGGGAGTTCTTCTCCGGGGTATTGCATGCGCAGCTTGCGCACCATCAGCCGAGTTCTATCCAGCCGTGATCTGGCGGCAGGCGAATATTACAATCTCATTAACTGACCCCTTTACGTTGGGGTGGCAGTTAGAGCCGACTGACGTCGGCTGCTACCTGGTGGGGACTATTCCTGCGGCATCACCCCACGCCGTAGGGGGGGAAAGTCCTTTCTGGCGGCTGATCAAGGAAGTAGAGCATGAACTTCAGGATGAGCTGGCAGGCGGCTTCCGGGGTTCTGGGCGGATTCCTTCCGTAGAAATGACTATTGAGCAGGCGATAATAGGCCACCTGGCCGGAGGCATCCACGACATAACATTGGATGCCGATGATCTTTCCTTCGGACGGGGACATGACTTCCACAAACAGATGGATGTCGCCCACGGGTCGGGCGGTCCGCACCCACTGGCTATAGGCATGGGCGCGATTCCAGGCGTAGCGGAGCTGGTTATGACCCAGAGGCAACGGCTTCACTTGGGGGGCGACCGTTGCGATGAGGCAATTCGTCCAGCCCTTTGCCAGCAGTTGCTCCGCCATGACCTCGGCGGTGCCGGAGTATGCATCCTGGCGCATCCCCACGGGATCGGCGGCCGGGTAAACCACGGCCTGCGCGGTGAAGCGTCCGGCCTTCAGCCGTTCGAAGGCCGCCCGGCATTGCTTGAGTTCGCTTTCGGACGGGGAACCGAAAGCGCGGGCGCAGGGATACACCATGAGCTTGCATCCTTGCATGACCGGGAGGAGCAGGAGCGCGAGGGGGAGCAGGATGGTCCGGATTCTCATAGCTGGCGGAATCAGAGATCATGTTGTTCAACGATCACGAGTCACTCTAACAGGCAAAGCAGCGACAGGGTTAATTGATATTTTGGGGATGGGTATTGATGGAAGTGATGATACCGCTGAACGATGGGCGCAGCCACGGCGAGCCGAGGATGACAGCACATGGCCGAGACGGGTTCCCGGCGCTGGCTGGCACGACTGGTCGGGCTACGGTGTCATGATCAGTCGAATCGCCGGTCTATCTCAGGGCTTCTTGGTTCCAATCTCATTAACCCCCTTTAGGAACCCTCACCAGCACGCGATGAAAGTGTCAATAGTGACTTGTGCCGTAGAAGCTTGGCTTGCGGCTTGCGCTCCGCAGGCCTGAGCGATATTGGTTGGTCCGTGAGTTGTGCATTGACTGGCGGACCCGGCGACTGTTTGCGCGTCCGCCGGCAATCATGCCATCCACCGGTAATTTGTTGTATGTTTGTATGTTTTACTCGCAGTTCTCCACGGTGCAATCAGCCCGGGGGCGGTTGCGGCTGGGGGATTAGCATCTCACGCAAATGAAATCGGCTCGCTTGAAACAGGCATGGGCACTGGTGATCGCGTGCGTGGCCGCCGGCGGGGTGTTTGGATCGGACGCGAAGCCGGTGCCCACGCTTCACGTCACCGATTTGTTCCGGCCGCATATCGATCCCGACGACCACTGGGACCTGGCAACACAGTATGCGCTTGCCTGCCAGGGCAGGGTGGACTTGCGCGGGGTGATGATTGATCACCCGAATGCCGGGTGGGCCAAGGCGCCCGACATCGGCGCGGTGGCGCAGATGAACCACATCAGCGGCAAGGCGGTGCCGGTCGTCGTCGGGTCGCCGCGCGTGCCGTCGGCGGAGGAGATGAAGGCTGGCACGGCTGACCTGGCCGGCGTTCACGCGTTCCTGGAGCTGATGCGGCAATCGCCGCGACCTGTGGTCATCCACGTGGTCGGCTCATGCCGTGACGTGGCGCTGGCGGCGCGGCTTGAACCGGGGCTTTTTGCGCGGCGATGCGCCGCCATTTATCTCAACGCCGGCTCCGGCACGCCCGACCCGGCGAAGGCGCGCCAGCGGGAATACAACGTCGCCCTTGATCCTGCCAGCTACGCCGCGATGTTCGACCTGCCGTGCCCGGTTTATTGGCTGCCATGCTTTGAAGTTGTCAGCTCCACGCCGGCAGAAGGTCATCACGTGGCAACCTACGGTTCGTACTATCCTTTCCGGCAGAGCGAAATCCTTCCGTATTTGTCGGCCCGCGTGCAGAACTACTTCATGGCGATGTATGGCGGGGGGAAGAGCGCGGACGGTTTGTGGCTGCAACAACTGGCTGCGCCGAAAGACCCCGGGGCGCTCGCCGCGCAGGGCAGCCGCGACCGTTACATGTGGTGCACGGCCGGATTCCTGCACGCCGCCGGGTTGACGGTGACGACGTCAGGCGCAATCGTGCCGTTGAAATCCGCCCGGGAGGAGGCATTCGCTTTTGAGCCGATCCGCGTCACGTGTTCGGCCGGCGGCATCACGGGGTGGTCCAAAGACCCGCGCTCCAGGAACCGCTTCATCCTGCGGGTAACCGATGTGGAGCGGTATCCATCCGCCATGACTTCCGCATTGAAGTCGCTGCTGACACAACTGCCCTGAATCATTCCCGAGGCTCTACCGCGCAGTGCCCGTCCCATAAACAGGGCAAACGCAGCCCTGGCAGGGCATTGGAGCCCTTTGTAAGATCCCGCTGGCTGCGGTCCGGGGTCAGGCCTTGCAACAAATAGCTCCCCGGTCTTTGACATATTACCGTATGGGCCTAGTGTCATTATGTGAGATCAAAGCCAAATGGGAGCGAGAAGCGGCACCTGCGTTGTACGAATACTGTTTTTCGACCCTTGCTGGGCAGCCTGCTCTGCGGGCTTGCGCTCACCGCCGGCGCCGCCAGCTCCACTATCCTCGGCTGGAACAACCTGGGCATGCATTGCATGGATAGCGATTATTCGGTCTTCACCGTCTTGCCGCCCTACAACACCCTCGAGGCCCAGCTCATTGTCGGGGGGAAGCTGGTCACCAACGGGGCCGGCTATACGGTGACCTACCAGGCGGTCGCAGACCGGTCGGGCTCCATCAACACCACTGCCGCCGGCAAAGGCAACTTTTACACCTACACGCCTTTCCTGTATGGAGCGCTCGCGATGGATGCGGGGCTTGCCGGTTGGGCGATGCCGGGGCCGGCCAATATCCGCCAAACCAACCTTTTCCAGACCCTTAACGAGCCTGTGCACGGCGTCTTCACGCCCGTTAACTGGTTCCACGCCGAGGGCATTCCCATCACGCCCTTCGACGATGCGGGGCGAAAGAACACCTACCCGCTCATGCGCGTGATTGCCTGGAACAGTGCCAATCAGCCGATCGCCACTAACGACGTCGTCCTGCCCGTGTCCGACGAGATGGATTGCCGGACCTGCCATGCCTCCGGCACGCAAGCCGCTGCCGCGCCGGCGGCCGGCTGGGCCTGGGACGGGCTGCCGGAGCGCGACTACCGGCTCAACATCCTGCGCCTGCACGATGAGCACCAATTCGCGCAGCACGGAGCGGCTTACGCGGGCGCACTGGCGACCAACGGCTACAACCCCGCCGGCCTCTACCGCCGCGTAACTGCGGATGGCAAGCCCGTCCTCTGCGCCCTTTGCCACGCCTCCGAGGCGTTGCAAACGGCGGGTTACCCTGGCGTTCCGCCGCTGACCACGTCGGTCCATTCGAAGCACGCCGGCGTGATGGACCCCGAATTAAAGATACCGCTGGATAACGCCGCCAATCGTGCCGCCTGCTATCGCTGCCATCCCGGCTCCACCACCCGCTGCCTGCGGGGGTCGATGGGCAGCGCGATTGCCGCCGATGGCTCGATGGAGATGCAGTGCCAGGGCTGCCACGGCAACATGAGCGCCGTCGGGTCCTCCAGCCGTGTCGGTTGGATCATGGAACCGAATTGCCAGGGCTGTCATACCGGCAATGCCGTCACGAATAGCGGTCAGATTCGCTACACCTCGGTCTTCCAAACCAACGGCCTCCCGCGCGTGGTGACGAACCAGACCTTTGCCACCACGCCGAATATTCCGGCCTCGGGGCTGTCGCTCTATCGCTTTTCAACCGGGCATGGCGGCCTGCAATGCTCCGCCTGCCACGGTTCCACCCATGCGGAGTTTCCCAGCTCGCACGTCAACGACAACGTGCGCAACATCGGCCTCCAGGGCCACTCAGGTGTTTTGTCCGAATGCACCGCCTGCCACACCTCCATGCCGACGAATACCGCTAGCGGACCGCACGGCATGCACCCTCTTGGCCAGGCCTGGGTGAGCGGCCACCAGCGCGCGGCGGAAAGCAACGTCACCCGGTGCCGGGCCTGCCACGGCGCCGATTACCGTGGGACTGTCCTGTCACGGATGCTGGCCACCCGCACGATCAGCGGGCAGACCCTTTTCCAGGGGGCCATCGTGAGCTGCTACAATTGCCACAACGGGCCGGGCGGTCCCGACAGCGGCTCGGCTCCCGCAGCTCCCACTGCGACGGGCGTTGTTACCAACACCACCAATGACAAGGCGGTAGCCTTCCTGCTTCCGCTGACCGGGCCCGGAGCCTATCCGCGTATCGTCACCCAGGCCACCAACGGCGCTGTTGGCATAGACACCAACACTCATGTGGCTACCTATTTTCCCAGCCCGGGCTTTGTCGGCGCGGATCGCTTCACGTTCGCGGCATATGATGGTGCCAGGAATTCTACGCTCGTTACCGGCGCAGTCACCGTGGCACAGGGGCTGTTCTCGATCGGGGCTGCTGCGTATGCGCCGCCCGATTATCCGGCGGCCTGGCCGGCAGCCTTCACGGTTGTTCCCACCGTCACCAACCATGCCGCGCCGGTCACCTTCGACTGGAACTTTGGCGACGGTTCCAGCCACGGCACCAACCAGTATGCTGCTCACGCCTACGCGCTGGCTGGCACCTACAATTGGTCCGTGATCTCCAGGGTGTCCACCGCCTCGGCTACCAACTACGGCACCATCGTCATCGGCAGCCCCGTGCAGCTCAGCACCACGCGCTCTCCCGGCCAGGTTACCCTCACATGGCCCGCCACGATCGCTGACACGCTGCTGGAGAGCAGCAGCCTTTTGGGCGCTTCCGCCGGTATGCTATCGGAGAACAGTAACCCCTTGGCGCCTTCCGCGCCGTGGATATGGGTCACGAACGCCCCCAACGTGGGACCGAGCGTGATCAGCCTGACGCTGCCAGCCACAGGGCGGGAGTTCTTCCGCGTCCGGCGTCCGTGGTAAGCAGCGGATCCTTTCCAGCGCAAACCGCCAGGGAATCCTCAAAATCAACACCAGGAGCGCTCACCGGCACGCGCTAGCCCGGATACTTCACACCCCCGAGCGCCGCGTGAGGGCAGTTTTGCTGCAGGGTGGATCCAATCAGCTTGCCTTCCGTTGGCTCGATCACTATTGATTGCCTTGGCCGCATGGTTGGTTCATGCCATGCCTTTCCCGAGTGTGCCAATGAAATCCATTACAGAGTTAAGCCGCAAGATGGCGGGCTTCGGTTCGCTTTTCACGATTGTCTGCCACGCGATGGCCGCTTCGCTCCCGGGAGACGTGGACGCCCTGGCCGAAAGGACGCGTCGCGAGTTCAACATTCCCGGAATCAGCGTGGCTATCGTCAAGGCTGGCCAGGCGGTCGTCGTCAAAGGCTATGGGGTGCGCCAGGCCGGCGAATCGGCCCCGGTGGACAGTGAAACGCTCTTCAATATCGGCTCGAATACCAAGGCCTTTACGGTTGCCGCGCTCGCGGCCCTGGTCGAGGAAGGGCGTCTGGATTGGGATGACCCCGTGACCAGGCATCTGCCCGGCTTTCAAATGTATGATGCGTGGGTGACGCGTGAGATGACGGTGCGCGATTTGCTCAGCCACCGCAGCAGCCTCGGCCTGGGGGCGGGCGACTTGCTCTGGTGGCCGGAAACGGGCTTCTCGCGCGAGGAGATTGTCGCCCGGCAGCGATTCATCAAGCCTGCCACGAGCTTTCGCAGCCGTTTTGCCTACGAGAATTGCCTCTATATTGTGGCGGGGCAGCTCGTCCAGGCCATTGCGGGAAAGACCTGGGAGGATGTTGTGCGGGAACGGTTGCTGGCGCCGCTGGGCATGAAGCACAGCAGCCTCGGCCGGGAAGCTCTCACGGGCGTGGGCAACAAAGCCCTGCCGCACGTTCAGGCGGGACAGCAGCTTAAGACCGTGGCGTTTGGAAACCACTCCAATTTTGCCCCGGCCGGCGGCATCAACTCGTGCGCCGCAGACATGGCCCGCTGGGTGACGGCTCTCCTGGAGGCCGCCAAAGCTGGTCCCGGACCTGGATTTGGGGATCGTTGTGCTCGGCAACCATGAGGATTACCACGGGACGATGGCTCTCACCTACCACATTCTTGATCTCTATTTGGGAGCTCCGGCCACCGACTGGATCGCGGCCCTGCGCGGTGCCGTAGAGCAGGAGAAAGTTAAAGCCGGCCAAACGGAGGCGAGGCTGGCGGCGCAACGGAACGCGAACACGAAACCTTCCTTGCCCATTGCCAGCTATGCGGGGCGTTACCTCGACTCGTGGTATGGGGAAGCGGCGCTGACTGCGGAATCCGGAGGCCTGGTGCTCCGCTTCAGCCGCAGTCCCAGCCTGGTCGCCGACCTCGAGCACTGGCAGCACGACAGCTTTGTCGCCCGCTGGCGAAACCGCACGCTCAACGCGGATGCATTCGTTTACTTCGCCTTGAATCCGGACGGCACGGTCGAAGGCATGAAGATGCAGCCGGTCTCGCCGCTGACCGATTTCAGCTTCGACTTTCAGGATCTGGAGTTCAAACCCGTGCCCGCTTCCGCGGCCAAACCACTTGCAAACTGACGGCTAGATGGCATGGATGTTGGCAAAGGCGGGACAAAGTTGCCACGTCCACCAGATAAACGATTATGAAACACACAACACTACTGGCCGGCGCCCTGGCGCTGGTTTTGGCGGCGGCCCCCGCCCTGGGACGGCCGCCGGTGATTAGGTCCTTCGGGCGCAACGGCGAGTTGGTCTGCACGAACCTGCTGCCGGGCTCGCTCGCCAGCGTGCAATGGGCGGCGGCGGTGGCGGGGCCGTGGACCAATTCCCCGCCCGGCCTGGATGCGGTGACGGTGGACACCAACGGGGCGATCCGGGTGAATGTGCCGATGTCTTACCAGGCGATGTTCTACCGGGTGCGGGGCATTGAGAACCTGACATACGCCCAGACCCTCCAGGAGGCGCAGGCGGCGGCGCAGGAAATTCTCAGCCTGGGAGTCGTCACCTCCTTGGGCGTCGCGCTGGTGACTGCCGACCGCATGGTCTGGGCCACCAATTACGGATTCGCCGATCTGGACACCCGGCAACCGCCCAGCGCCGCGACCCTGTTCGGGATCGGCTCGACCTCGAAGATGTTTGCGGCGGCGGCCGTGATGCAACTGGTCGAGCGGGGACTGGTGAAGTTGGACGCGCCACTGGCCGGCTACGTGCCGTCGTTCCGCATGGCCGATCCCCGTTACACAAACATCACGGTTCGCATGCTGCTCAACCACGCGTCGGGCCTGCCCGGGTCAAACTACCGCAACACATTCACCTTCCAGCCGATCCCGGGTTACGCCGACAACGTGTTGGCTGCCCTGGCGGAGGAACGGCTCAAGGCCGCGCCCGGTTACATGGGAGTCTATTGCAACGATGGCTTCACGCTGGTGGAGATACTGATCCAGGCGGTGACCGGCCAGAGCTACGCTGAGTATGTGCAGGCGGCGATCTTCGATCCGCTGGGCATGACGCACACGGCCTACACGGAAACCCCCTTCCCGGACGGCGCTTACGCGAAGTTTTACCTCTCCGGCATCGCCCAACCGGAGGAGTTCGTCGGTGCCCAGGCCACGGGCGGGCTCTACACGACGCCGACCGACCTGGCGGCTTTTGCCCGGATGTTCCTCAACCGCGGCGCGCTGGGCTCGACCCAGGTCCTCGGTGCCGCGTCGGTGGCAGGGATGGCGGCAGACCAGACGCTGGGGACCTTCAATCCGGTGAAGTGGTCGGGGTTTACCTACGGACTGGGCTGGGACACCATCCAGGAGCCCGGGCTCCAGGCGGTGGGGATCGAGGGTTGGTCCAAGGGTGGGGACGCTGGGTTCTACGGGGCGGAGCTGATGATCGCACCGCAAGCCGGCCTGGCGGTGGTGGTGATGGGGACACAGGGAGCAGGCTACAACCACACGGCCTTCGCGGAGCGGGTGCTACTGCGCGCGCTGGCCGAGAACGGGAGCATCGCCGCCTTCCCGGCCCCACTGGATCCGGTGGCCGCTGCCGTTGCACCGGTTCCCGAGGGCCTGCTCGCCTCGGTCGCGGGCTATTACGCGAATTACAAGACCCTCTACCAGGTCCGCGCGGAGACCAACAACTCGCTCTCCCTGTTGAAATTCGGCCCCGGCGGTTTCACTCCCACCGCCCCGGAACTGCAGTATCGCACCGACGGCTGGTTCACCCGGGAAGCGGTGCCGCTCGTTTCCTACCGGGTGGTGGCGGCCGCGGGAACCCAATACTTGGCCGCACGCGCGCCAATGGGGGCCGGGCACTACCTCGATCAGTTGGCCGATTCGCAGCGCGTGCAGCCGCTGGCGGCGCCACTCTCGCCGGCTTGGAGCAACCGCCTCGGCTCGATCTGGCTGATGGTCAACGAGAGCCCGGACTCGGAACACTACCAGCCCAATGCGGACCCCCGCTTTGCACTTGCCAGGGTGCCGGAGCTATCCGGACTGGTCATCGCCCGGCCAGCGCTGAATCCCAGTCCCCAGGTTCTCGACCCGTCCACCAGCGATACCGTGGCGAGGATGATGCTCGTCATACCCGGGGTGGAGGGGCGGGATCTCAACGATCTGGACATCATCGTGAAGGGGGGCGCGGAGTGGGTGCGCTGGGGGGACTGGCTGCACCGGCCGGCCGCCACGGTGCCGGTGCTGCCCGCTGGGTCAACCAACAATGTCGTCATCGGCGTGGAGGGCTACAGCGAGTGGCGGGCTGTTCAGGCCGGGGCCGTCCCCGCTACGGTATCAGTCTCCGGTGCCTACGCTTGGCGGTTTTACGGCCCGGACTTCACCCCCCTGGCCAGCGGGGCCGCGACTGGCCAGGCAACTTTGCCTGCGGGAACCGGACTTGGCTACCTGGCGCTGTTTGGGACCGCAAGCGAGAGCATTAGCGTGACCGTTGATTAACTCTGAGGTCCACGCTCCGCCAGCCTAACCCTGCGACAGCCCGAGCGCCTGGTCTATGTCGGCTTTGATGTCCTCGATGTCCTCAATGCCGATCGAGAGCCGCACGTAGTCGGGCGACACTCCCGTCTCCGCCTGTTCCGCCGCGGTTAGTTGCTGGTGCGTGGTCGAGGCCGGGTGAATCACCAGGCTCTTGGCGTCGCCGATGTTGGCAAGGTGCGAGAGCAGCTTGACTGAGTTGATGAACTTCTTGCCTGCCGCCAGGCCGCCTTTGATGCCGAAGCCGACGATGCCGCCAAAGCCCCGCTTGAGATACCTGGCTGCCTGCTGGTGGTTGGGATCGTCCGGCAGGCCCGGGTAGGTCACCCAGCTTACCAGCGGATGCTGCTTGAGGAAGTGCGCAACTGCGAGGGCGTTCTCCGAATGCTGCTTCTGGCGCAACGGCAGCGTTTCCAGCCCTTGGAGGAAGAGGAAGGCATTGAACGGGCTCAGGGCGGCGCCGATGTCCCGCAGCAGTTGCACGCGGGTCTTGATGATGAACGCCACGTTGCCCAGGCCGGGGAAGTCGCCGAACACATCCCAGAACTTGAGCCCGTGGTAGCTCGGGTCCGGCTCGGTGAATTCGGGGAACTTGCCGTTGTTCCACTTGAACTTGCCCGAATCAACAATGATCCCGCCAATGGAGGTGCCGTGCCCGCCGATGTATTTGGTAGCCGAGGCGACGATGATGTCGGCCCCCAGGTCAATGGGCCGCACCAACCCTACGCCGATGGTATTGTCCACCACCAGCGGGATCCCGGCGTCGTGCGCGATCTTGCTCAGCGCATCGAAGTCGGGCACATCGAGCTTGGGGTTGCCGATGGTCTCGGCGTAGATGGCGCGGGTCTTCGGGGTGATGGCCTTGCGGAACGCCTCCGGGCTGCGGGAGTCCACGAACTTCACCGTGCGCCCCAGCTTCGGCAGTGTGTAGTGAAAGAGTTGGTAGGTGCCGCCGTAAAGGTTGTTGGCGGAAACGATCTCGTCGCCAACCTGCGTGATTGCAATCATCGCCAGGGTGCAGGCCGACTGCCCGGAGGCTACCGCCAGCGCGCCGCTGCCCCCCTCGATCGCCGCGATGCGCTGCTCGAACACATCGGTGGTGGGGTTCATGATGCGCGTGTAGATATTGCCGAACTCCTTCAGCGCAAAGAGATTGGCCGCGTGTTCGGAGTCCTTGAAGACGTAGGACGTGGTCTGGTAGATCGGCACCGCCCGGGATCCGGTCGTCGGATCGGGCACTTGGCCGGCATGCAACGCCAGCGTAGCGAGGTTCTTAGATGAGTTGCTCATAGGCTTTCCCGTTAAAATGCCAATTCCCTCCCGCTAAGCAAGGTCAGAAGCGCCCCTACGCGTGAACGCCGGACCCCCGCCTCCGGCCGCGCCACAAGGTTCGTGATCGGCACCTGCACAATGTTGGTATAGAACACCGGCCCCAGGCTCGTCATCACAGCCAGCACCAGGTTGGTCGCCACCGCCTCTCGCGCAACATAGCCAGACACCGCCCCGCTCGCCGCATTGGTCACATAAACGATGCTGGTCCGCTCCACGACCTCCGGCACCACGTTGGTG